>CALBIN010000384.1 GCA_937893275.1 uncultured Opitutia bacterium
CCGATGCTATACGCGTGGTGTCGCGGAACCCTTGGCCCGCAAGCTTCCCCCATGTCGGGGATTTGTTCCCGAGGAGGTGACAGAGTCCGGAGGCTAAGGCGTGCGGAAGGTGGCTCAAATGGGCTACGATTTCATCATGTTCATTTGGAGTCGTAATTGTAACCGACATACCGATTGCCTGCCAAAAGTTTGAAACGAGTTCCAAGCTTTCTACCGAAATGTCTTTCCCCGAGGTAACGAAGCATGGGCGTTCATCGAAAAGGTCTGGACTGGCATTCTCCATTCCTGCTTTCTCCGACCCTGCCATGGGATGGGACCCTACAAAAGTTGCATCGGAGGTAGTAAACACCTTGTCGGCGGCTTGGCAAATGGCACCTTTCACACTTCCTACATCAGTTACCACGCAACCCGAGGGAACCACTCTGGCTATCTCTGAGAGAACGGCTTCGATATGTCGCACGGGGGTGCATACGACAACGAAGTCGCTTCCCTTTACCGCTTCAGAAATTTCCGAATGATCGGCATCGCACCAATCCGTATGTCGACACGCCTCCCTAACCTCCGGGCGTCTAGCCCAGACATTAATCTCTCGGGCTAGGCCTTTTGCCTTTATGGCCATGCCGAGAGAGGTTCCGAGCAAGCCCGGGCCTATAATGGTAATTTGATTAAACACTTTGCACTACCTTCTCCCAAAGGGCGAACCCACCTCGCAAGAAAATAAGTTCGCGCGATCTTGTTTACGGGTTCATTTCTGAAGTTTTGTCATGGAGTACGATGATCCCGATAAGGACGAAGAAGACGACTGGGGGCAACCGCCGGCTCCCAAAACGCCCGAAAACTTGGCCAAGGCCCAAAAGGCTCAGTTAATATTGGCTGTGGTTGCGGGAATAGGAATTATTTTGCCGTTTCTGTTATTGTTTCTCATTTACGGTCCTTCGTCTTGCGGGCTTTCCGTTTGACGATTTGGCCTGTCCTTAAGAGAGTAAACCCTATGGCAAACAATAAAGATTCCAATGCTCGACGCGGTGGTTCGCGCCTTGAGGCGATCCTAATCCTGGCATGCATCGGCTTGGCAATTTTCCTGGCAGTACCCATCTACAACTCTTTTAATTCCCCTTCTTTGCCTGGAAAAGTTCAGGATGAGGAAAACTCCACGGAAACTAACACGAGTAAAGAGGTTTTGCAGGAAGTCGAGCCTGTGATCCTCCAAGCTCCCGAGGAGTAAACCACCGTTAATTGCTTTCCCGGTTCAGGCCTCTGGGCATGAAAAAGAATCTTTTGGTTGTCGCCGGGTTAGTGCTTTCTGCATTTGCAATCTTGGGTCTGGCCTATTGGTCGATAGTCTCTATCGGCGGTCCTGAAGCGGAAAAATGGCTTTTCGAGCACTGGAAGTCATTCGAAACCTTTCTTTTGGCAAATGGTTTTTGGCTTTTTGCCGCTATCGCAGTTTTGCCTGCTCTGATCTTGCCAGTGGCTCCTCTGTTAACCTTGGCCGGAATCTGGGGTGGAGAGAAAGGAGCTTGGCTTGCTTGCGCCTATGCATCTCTCGCCGTTATTGTGAACTTGTCTTGGACTTACTGGCTCGCGGCGGGTCCGGGTCGTGGTCTCATTGAACGCTTACTAAGTCGCACAAAGTATAAGATTCCTGTGCCCGATAAGGAGAACGAGTTCGTATGGACTCTCATTCTGCGTTTGACACCGGGAGTTCCTTTTATCTTTACGAATTATGCCTTGGGATTGATTCGGATGCCATTTTGGCGTTATTTCATTATTTCGGCACCTGTTTTGTCGATTACGGCCGGTGGTTACGTTTTGACTTTTGCGGGAATTTTCGGAGGGGATTGGCAATATGTTTGGATGGGTGCCTCGGCTGTCGCAGTAATCACATTGATCGGCAGGTTATTGGTGAAAAAAGGAAAAAAAACTGAGGACAACCATGCTTGAACCAAGCATAGTTTCGGAAACAGTTTGGTCGGTTAGCGAACTCAACCAGGAGGTCAGGGCATGTCTGGAAGCGAATTTCGGTGCGATTTGGGTTCGTGGAGAAGTCTCCAACTTGCGAGTCCAGCCAAGCGGACATAGTTATTTCACCTTGAAGGATGCCGAGAGCCAGATCAGAGCAGTTCTTTTCCGTGGAGATGCGATTCGGATGGAAACCTTGCCCAAGGAAGGCGAACAGTTTGCAGTCTATGGAGATCTTACCGTATACGAACCTCGAGGTGAGTATCAGATTAGAGCCCGACATTTGTTGGCCATCGGAGCAGGCCGGTTAAATCGCGAGTTCGAGCAGCTCAAGCGTAAGCTAAATGAGGAAGGGTTGTTCGATCCCGATAAAAAACAGCCCATACCGGAACTGTCTCAACGCGTGGCAATCGTGACTTCTCCGACAGGCGCTGCCTTTCAAGACTTCATTAGCATTCTTCGCCGACGGGATTGGCGGGGCGAAGTTCTTCTTTTCGGGGCCAAGGTGCAAGGAGCTGAAGCCCCTTCGGCAATCTTGAGCGCCCTCCGTGCCGCAGAGAACTTCCCGAAAGTGGACTTGATTGTCATGGGGCGTGGTGGTGGGTCTGCGGAAGACTTGTGGGCTTTCAACGACGAAAAGCTCGTACGTGCTGTGTCTGCTTGCCCAACTCCCGTAATTTCAGCGGTCGGTCATCAAATTGATTTCGTCCTCACTGATTTCACGGCTGACTTTCGAGCTGAAACCCCTTCTGCAGCCGCCGAAAGGATTAGTTCCGACTTCCTTAGGCAACGTGAGCGTCTGTCGCTCCTTGGTAAATCCATGCAAGACGCTGGAACCGAAAGATTGAACGGTCTGCGGGCCAAGCTTGACCTGAGCGAGGCCCGAATGAAGAGTGTCTCTCCCAGGTCACACATTGAAAGCGCATACCAACGCTTGGATGATTTGCAAGACCGTCTCAGCTATGTGACTAAGGAGAAATTTGGTCGGTTGGCCATGCAACTGGAATCGTTTGGACAACGCTTGGAGGGAAGTAGCCTGAAAAGAACTTTAGAACGAGGATTTGCCTTCCTTCGAGACGAAGAAGGAAAATCTGTTTCTAGCAAGTCCGATTTGCAACCGAACCAATCCGTTACGGCCACTTTTGCTGATGGTGATGCTTCCCTGCGGGTCGAGAGCTGACGTTTTTTTGACATTCCTTTTACTTGGGTCTGACGACTTTTCAGGCGATTTGTGGTTAACTGGGGTTTCTCTGAAATCATTCACCATCAAAAAGAAACGTCATGAAAAAACATTCTCTCTTCCTACTCACCGCGTTACTTGCCTTTGCGGGCGGGCAACCTGGGTTCGCCAAAAAGAAAAAGTCCCCCGTTCTTCCCGAGGTAAAACTCAAGGTAGAGCTCGACCGTAAGATCTTACCTGCGGGAAAAACAGAGCGCGCGGTCCTTAAAATCAGCCTTGATCCTGAACAAGTGGTTCGAGAGGAGACCACCCGTCCACCCGTTAACCTGGCTATCGTACTTGATCGCTCGGGTTCCATGGGGGGCGAGAAAATCGTCCAGGCTAAGGAGGCTGCCATTCAAGCCATCCGTCGCATGGGAGCGAAGGATCTCGTTTCGATCATCGCCTATTCAAATCATGCCGAGACAATCGCCTCCGCCCAGTCTGCCAAGAATACCGAGAAGCTCGTAGAATTGGTTCGTCAACTTAAGGCAAATGGTGGTACTGCTCTCTTTGCCGGCGTGAACCAAGGAGCCGCTGAGCTTCGCAAAAACCTTGAGAAGGAGTATTTCAACCGCATCATCCTTCTTTCGGATGGCCTTGCAAACCAAGGTCCTTCTTCAACCGAGGATTTGGTTCGCCTCGGTCGAGCTCTGGTGAAGGAAGACATCTCGGTGAGTACGGTGGGACTTGGTTCAGGTTACAATGAGGATCTTATGGCTGGACTTGCGAGGGAGGGGCAGGGCAACCTATACTTCGCCGAAACGAGCAAGGAACTCCCGGGCATTTTCGACGCCGAGATCGGAGACGCGTTGAACGTGGTCGCTCGGCATGCGACCCTTCGCATTGAGTTGGAAACGGGAGTGCGTCCAATACGGCTCATCGGTCGCCAAGGTGTCATCCGTGAAAACCACGTGGAGATCGAGATCAATCAGCTCTATGGCGGTCAGGAAAAATTCGCCTTGCTAGAAGTGGAAGTGCCGGCGGGCAAAGCCAAGGAGAAAAAGAACTTGGCCCGGATCGTTGCGAAGTTCAAGGCCGCTGAAAATGGCGCGGTTATCTCTCGTAAAACGACAGTGAGTTGTGCTTTCAGCGAAAGGGAAAAGGAAGTGGCAGCTTCTATTAGCGAGAAGGTAGTCGTGGCTTACTTTGACAACGAAGTTGCCCAGGCCAAGGATGAGGCCATTGCCTTGGCTGACCAGGGCCGGCATGAGGATGCCGTCAAAAAGCTCAAGAAGCTTTGCTTGACCATTGATTCTCAAAATGCGACTTGGGGAAGTTCCTCCGTGAATGTCAAAAATCAGCAGTTTCTCAGCGAACTTGAAGAGCTCCAAAAAGACAACGGGCTGACGAACAAGAACCGCAAGGCCTGGCGTTCCTCCAACTACCAGATCCAGTCTCAACAAAAAGCGCTTCCTTACTACCCGTCGAAGTAACCTGACCTGCGACTTGCCTTGTGGGGAATTCTGGAGCACAATCAATCCATCATGCGAACGAACCGATTTGTCCTTTGGTTGGGCTTGCTCGTCGTAGCGACCTTGTCGGTCGGCGCCTTGTCTTTTCTCCTGCTCCGGAGAGAAGGGGACAAGATGCGTGAAAACGCCGAGCAGTCCCGCCTGATGGCAAACGAATCAACGAGCCGGGCCAAGCTCTATCACGAAATGGCCCGGCAATCGCGGGCCATGGCCGAGTATGCCGAGCAAGCGGCTGAGGATTCTCTGGCCATCCGAGCCCGTACGGTGGCCGATAACATGGACTTGACCATGGCGGACCTCAAGGAGGGACTGATGAGCGGTTTGCGGGCCTTGCCGGAAACGAACCGGATCGAGGGTCTGAGCTCTTGGACAAATTCAAATAATTGGGTAGACCAATGCTTTGTCTGGGGAGCCAAGGAAGGCTTGTCCTTTCCTGCGGGCAAGAA
>CALBIN010000385.1 GCA_937893275.1 uncultured Opitutia bacterium
GGAGGTCTGTCCTCGGCGCTTACCACGATCGGCAGCAACCAAGCGAAACAGAATAAAAAGAAACGAACAATCTTCATGTAGAAGCCAAGATGAAATGAATTCACTTCAAGAATTCTTTACTAAGGGATGCGCACTCTTCGGCCGTTCTCTCGCCCTGCTTGATCACGAGGCGGTATTTTACGGACAAGGATTTACTCGGGGTGATCTCCGTCTTGAAGTAGGAACCGAAACGCCCGTAGTCGCGCTCGCTGTAGAAAGATGGTTTCGGGTTGGATGGGTGATCTAGGTAGACGGTAAAGTAGCGCTTCCCTCCAACTACGATGCTTTGCCCCTTCCATAGAAGATCTTTCATGTCCTTGTTGCCGGGCCAGTTCTTGGTTTTGCCTTCTGCATCCTTGCCGCCGTTCGGACGGACGTAATAGGTCTGTTTGGCGGTTGTTGAAGCTACTTCGTTGGAGGCGCGAAACTGAAAGCCCGCGTGCTGGGGGTCGCCGTCGAAGTCGACTTTGCCTTGTGTTGTGCTTAGATTGGATTCGAAGTCCACCTGCAGGGAACCGTCCTCACGGTGGGAAAAGGTGAGCTGACGTTGTTCGGTTGCGAAAACGGTTCCATCGTCGATCCGCCAAGCGATCTCGACCTTCTGGACTGCCTTTTCGCCACCTTCTTGGGAGATGATCTTCTCGTGAGTCTGGTAGCCTCGCTTGCAATGCCATGTGTCTATGCCGACTTTCTTGCCGTCCTTGTCTTGAGCAGTGCACTTGGAGAACCCAAAATATATGCCGCGGTGGTGCGTGAATTTTCCGCCGGGGCCCTTAGTGAGGAACTCTTTGCCATCGGACTGGTAGACGTGATGGAAAGGTTTATAGGTACGTTCGCGGTCTTTTGGATCCATGCGCTCGTAGACGTAGCGGGCGATGTTCTTTCCGTCTTTTTGCAGGTCAACGTGTTTGCCGGGTTCGTCCTTCCATGAGAAACCCTTTTCTGCAAATGCCGAGGGCATGGCGTTGATACATAGGATCACGATGAGGGAGGCCGAAAGGGAAAGGGTTTTATTGCTCATGATTGTTGTTCTTGGGTTGTTGTCGAAAAGTTGGTTCAGCAAATGCGGGGTTGCTCTCTTTTCCAAGCGTAATCTTGGGTTTCCTTGTTTTAAGATTTTAACGAAACTGCTCAAACGAAACTGGTCTTGCATTCAATTTTCGTTACTTTGACTTTCGTGATTTATAGATATCTACCGTTTTTCTCTCTTTCTTCATTCGCGATTACGGCGTCCGCGCAAATAGACTTCCAAAAGGAGGTCTTGCCCATATTGCAGGATCGCTGCATCGAGTGCCACAAGGCGCCCTACGAGCAAAACGGAAAGTTGAAGGAACCCAAGGCAGGTCTCCGTCTGGACGGCGTAGTTCACATCCTTCATGGTAGCGATGACGGCAAGGTGATTGCCTCCAATCATCCCAGTGAAAGTCCTTTGTACAAGCGAATTACGCTTCCATCGGACGACGACGACGTAATGCCGCCCAAGGGCGACCCTCTCACCAAATCTCAGCAGGAGGTAATTCGTAAGTGGATTGCCCAAGGTGTCGATTTCGGAACATGGGTAGGTGCGACCGACGGAACCGAAAAGTTTGCCGAGTTGGTTAAGGCTAAAGTTAAATATTCCCCTGCTCACCACAAGTTTTATGATGAGATGGCCAAGGGCTTGAAGCCACTATCCGAGGATGTTTTGAGGAGAGTTCGCGAAAGCACGGGAGCTCTGATTCGCCCCATCGGGATCGGTAACCCCTTGCTAGAGGTGCGTTTCCTCGCCGAGTCGGCAAGCTCCGGCGACGACGATCTCGCCAAGTTGGCACCTCTTAGGCAGCATCTTTGCAAGCTCGATCTTGCCCGCACCCAAGTGACGAGCAAATGTTTCGCGGCTCTTAAAACCTTTCCGCGCATTACGCGCCTTGATTTGAGGGAGACGAAAATCTCCGATGCCAATCTCGAGGGATTGGCGCAATTGAAGCACTTGAGCTATCTCAACCTAGGCGGAACCGAAGTTGGTGACGCAGGTCTTCGCAAACTGTTCAAGTTCAAGAGTCTGCGCGAGATCTACCTCTGGAAGAGCTCTGCGACCAGTCAAGGCGCCGAAGCCCTCCGTAAACGAATCCCCGAGTTGAAAACTCGGATTTAACCAGGTTTACCCGCCGAACTTCCAGAGGTGGGCGTCGGACCGGATGTAGAGGGCGTTGCCTGAAATTGCGGGTGTGCATAGGATTGTTTCCTTGAGGTCGACGGTGGAGACCACTTTCCCCTCGTCCCCAGTAAGGTTGACCACTTGCCCCAATCCATTTTCACTGAATACGTAGAAGTGCGTCTTGTTGGCCACGGGAGATCCGCTGAAAGGGCCTTTTAGTCTTAGGCGCCAACCGAGTTCACCGTTGGAGGGATTCGCAGAGGTAAGGACGTTAGCCTTGTTCAGTACGTAAATCCTATTCCCCGAGACTACGGGACTGGCCGTGCCGGGGGCGAGTTTGTTGGCCCGCCAAAGCTGGGTGTGGGAACGTCCGTCCTCGCGGGATTTGACTGCGGTGAGACCGTTGGATGGAATGAACAGGCTGCTTCCCATGACGGTCGTCGAAGGTATTGTGGAAGCTCCTTCTGCGTAATTCCAGCGATCTTTTCCCGTTTTGGGTTCCACTACGAGCAAACCTTTACCGGACTGGAGGACCGCGAGCTCTTCTCCCTTTGCGCCTTTCAAAACCGTTGGAGAGGTCCAGTTGGCACCTTTGGGTCGAGATTTTCGCCAGAGGGTCTTTCCCGTTCCAAGGTCAAGTCCCGCGGAAAAGGAGTCGGCATCGTTTTCGACTTGGGTGACAAATACTCCATCGGCTATCACTGGTGAGGAGGACATCCCCAAGCTGTTCGCCGCGTTGGGATAGTCGAGAGTCAGCCCCCTGAGCCATTTGAGATTCCCATCCAGATCTAGGCAGAACACGTCGTTCGACGAGAACTGGGCAACGACCACTTTGCCGTCACTCACTGCGGTTGGGGCGGCCACGCAGGTCTTCTTGTGGCAAACGGTTCGCCCGGTAGATTGAAATTGGCGTTCCCATAAGGTTTCGCCGTCTTTGGCGTTGACTGCAATTACATGGAGTCTTTCTTGTCGAGGTCCGCTGGATGCGGTCAGAAAAATCTTGTTCCCTACCACCACGGGACTGGAGAGACCTCTACCCGGAAGTTCCACCTTCCAAGCTATGCTTTTATTTCCGTCCAACTTGGTGGGCAGGCCGGGTTCATTACCAAACCCGTTGCCCGCAGAACCGCGAAACGAGGTCCAGTCGGCGTTGGCTAAGGAAAGGGTTAGGATTAAGATAATGTAAATCGTAAAAAGGTTTTTCATAGTTTCTTATTTTGAGGGTCAGCGCTTTGTGGCGGGAGCCTTAGGTGTGGGCAATCTATTTCCAGCTAGTACCGCGGTGCCCGATGCATCGGTTAAGCGCATTTGGAACTCCCACTGCTTCGTCCAGCTTTGTTCTTGTTCGTTTTGGCAAAATTTAACGAGGATTTCGTTTTTCCCTTTCTTGAGTTTGGCCGAGAATACATACTGGTCGATCCGCTGTCCTCGATGGTATTCGTCACGGGCGAAGAGAAGCTCTCCATTGAGCCAGACCTTCCATGCATTCTTGCAACCCAGTCGGAATTGCAACTCGCGAGCCTCGGAAAGTTGAAAGGTGTTGTGGGCGTAGGCCACGACTTGCTTCAGTTCTCCGTATTCTAAATTAATGTCGACCTTCCCGAACTGGTCGGAGGTGGAGAAGTCGGTCCATTTCACTTTGTCATTCTTGCCGTCATAGGTGGCGGAGAAATCTATTTTCTTTTCGGGGGGGTAGGGCACGTTGAAACCCTTTCTGTCCGTGTTGTCGAAGGGGCCGATCACCTTCCAACGCATTAGGAATCCCATGATTTTGGGCAGGTCCACCACGCGATTCTTTTCTCGCAATGCTTTGGCGGTAAGTTCGATTTGATCGACGTCGCGAGCGGCCGCCAAGGCTTTCTCATAGAGGGAGCAGGCAGAGTCTTCGTTGGATTCGCCGATGGCTTTTTCGATGATCAGGGCTACCGCGTCACGTCTTAATTCAGGTGCCGGGTCGTCGATGAAGCCGGGAACCAGCTTGGCAGCACGCTTGGGAGAAGCCTTTTGGATCAGCTCGAAGGCCAAGCGCCTGGAAGCAGGGATATGCTTGGTGTTCGCGAGGAAATCATTCAATTCTTCGGTCGGTAGCTTTTTGCCTTCCTTGAGGGTTCGCTGGACGATTGTGTCGACTGCCGCTCGCAACCAATTTTGGCCAATGCCGCTTGCCTTGTCCATGGCTGCTAGCAAGTCAGGCAGGGCTTCCGCTCCAAGGGCAGCTGCTTTCGGCCAAGCTTTGGCGGCCGCTTCATTCCCTTCGCCCATCGGACCTACGGCGACTAGGGTGGCAATCGGATCATAGACCGTCTTGGCGATCATGATTGAAGATGCATTAACAAATAAGAACAGGTACAGGATTTTCTTCATCGCTTCGTATTGAATAGGAGTCTTGGATAAGAAGTATTTCTTCTATACATCAAGGTCTTTACGGGAACTTCTTCAAGGTAAATTCTTCTTCTATGGTACACTTTTTTTCATTCAAGCCGTTATTCTTTCAGCTAGGAGGAGTTTGCTTGCTAGGCTTTCTCTCCTTAACTCAAGTTAAAGCCGAGAATACCGAAAACTGGCCTCAATTTCGAGGACCCGGAGCATCGGGAGTTTCCGAAGGCGTTGTAACTCCAACTACTTGGAACGTTCCCGAGTCCAGCAACTTGAAGTGGAAGACGCCTATCCCGGGGTTGGGGCATTCTTGTCCGATCGTTTGGGGAGATCGCTTGTTTTTGACCACTGCCATCAGTGATAAAAAACTAGATAGCTTGAAGATAGGCATTTATCATGAGATCGCCCCTGTTGAGAAAGACGGCGTACATGCATGGGTCCTCTACTGCATCGACAAGTCGACCGGCAAAGTGATCTGGGAACGAGTTTGCCACAAGGGTGTGCCCAAGGACAAGCGCCACACCAAGTCTTCCCATTCCAATTGCACTCC
>CALBIN010000386.1 GCA_937893275.1 uncultured Opitutia bacterium
GTTTGGAGTTCATGCGGCAGCAAGGCTTCGAGTCGATCGCAAATGTCTTTGTCATTGATACCATCTCTCACGATATCGATCACTTCCTGCGGTTCTATGCCCAAGTGCAGGCATAGAAAACCATCGAATCCCTTAGTGAAGTTCCGCTGGTAACTTTTAGGTAATTCTCCCGCCAGATGCTTGCGAATTTTCGCAAGAAAGCGCGGTAGATGCAGCAGTCCACATGGATGTGCTTCGTATGGAGAGGGCAGATCCCGAAGGATTGCCCCAGTCGGACCTTGTTCATATTGATGTTCTTCCATGTTTGCCACGCCTTTCAACAATCGCTTTTAAAGTTCGATGCATATCTCCAACTACATTGTCCGGGCAACGCCAAAGCGATGAACATAATTAGTCGAGTAACGAGGTATCTGTTCCGCTACAAGAGTCTTTTCGTCTCCACACTTCTCATGGCAGGTGCCATGACGGCTCTTGCCGTAGCGGTGCCATGGGTGATTCAGCAGGTACTTGACCAAATGTTTGAAAACGGTGTGCATGAAGTCAAATTGCTGCTCCAAGGCACGGGAGTCATTGCTGGGCTCTATTTCGTCCGCGAAATCTTTAATTGTATTCGCATTCGCATCAACAATACGTTGGAGCAGAAAGTCATTCTCGATTTGCGTCGGGATTTACACGACAAACTGCTGGAACTTCCCATTGCTTTTTATGACCGCCGAAAGAGTGGAGACATTGCTTCCCGAGTGGTCGAGGACGTGCAAAACGTGGAAAGAGCCATTCTTGATGGTACAGAGCAAGGTTCAGTTGCCATTCTAACTATTGTGGGAGTGGGTACGGTAATGTTTGTCCATGAGCCTACTTTGGCGGCCTTTGTTTTTCTGCCATTGCCCGTGCTGTTCGTGATGGCTTGGAAGTACGCAAAGGTTTCTCGCCGAAACTGGAAGGCGGTTCGCGAAACATCCGGGGAATTGAATTCCCTGTTGGTGGAGGACATCCAAGGCAATCGCCTTATTCACGGATTCGCCTTGCGACAACGCGAGCAAGGCCGCTTCCTCGAGATTAGCAAAGAATTGGAACGACGAAATCTTCGAGCCATGTTTCGCTGGTCGATACAGGGTCCGGCCGCGAATTTCACCTCTTCCCTCGGCATTGTCGCAGTGGTCGGCATGGGAGCCTATCTTCTTCAGACTGATCCTAGTTTTACCAAGGGCGAATTTTTTGCGTTTTTGCTGTATGCAAACATGTTCTACGAACCCGTTCGGCAGCTTGTCGGAATCAATAATTTAATCGCGGCAGGCAAGGCGTCCGGGGAACGCGTTTTTGAAGTCTTGGATCATCCGATTGCAATTCGCGACCCCAAGGAGCCCAAGCCCTTTCCCCGGGGTTCGGTTGAGATCCTCTTTAAAAATGTCCGATTTTCTTATCCCGAAAGGGGAACTCTGGTCGAAAGGCTGAATTTAGAAGTTTCTGCTGGTGGCGTGACTGCCCTCGTGGGTCCTACGGGTGGGGGAAAGAGCACTCTTGCGAACCTTGCTTTACGATATTACGAAGTTGACGAAGGTTTCGTTAGCGTAGGTGGCGTCAATTTGCAGGACTTTGCCCTTGAGGATTTGCGTGGGAATATAGGTATCGTTTCCCAAGACCCCTTCCTTTTCGATGCTTCCGTTCGCGAAAACCTATTACTGGCTCGCCCAAATGCATCCGAGGAAGATCTTACAAAAGCCCTGTCGGCGGCTTGTGCCCTCAATTTCGTGAACAGTCTCCCCGAAAAGCTCGATACAATGATCGGCGAACGCGGGATACGCCTAAGCATGGGCGAAAAGCAGCGTTTAACGATCGCTCGCGTACTCCTGAAGAATCCGCCCGTAGTCATTCTTGACGAGGCGACCTCCAGCGTGGACGTTGTGACTGAAAGAGAGATCCAGGAAGGACTCTCCAATCTAGTTAAGGGAAGGACCACATTGGTGATCGCTCATCGCCTTTCCACCGTTCGCGATGCCGATCAGATTGTTTTTCTCGATCATGGAACAATCATTGAAAAAGGCTCGCATTCCGAGTTGTTGGCAAAAGGGGGTGCTTATGCGAATCTATGTCGTCATCAAGAGAATATGATACCCGAAGGATTTTAGAGCATTCGTAAGGCTTGGACTTGGCATGCCCTACTTTCCGCTAAATTTGTAGAGTAGGATTCTCAAACCCAGCATCGTAAAATAAGGACCGAGTAAAAATAACAATCTGGATAAAGATCTTAATCCACCGTCCGCCAGCGGGCCGTACACTCGGTTCTCCGCCCAGTCTCTCAGGTGCATGTCCTGAAAATATTCAATCGTTAGAGCTCTTCCACCGTAGTAACACATCAAGGGCCAGATGGTGAACCCTACACAGACAAATAGAAGACTTAGCCACAGCTCCTTGCTCCAGTCGATTTTCATGCTCAACATAATTATACACACCCTTTTGTTCTTCAAGCTTTCGCGAAAATTATTTCCACCTCTACCATCATTGAGGTCTTTACAATTTAAGCCTAATGATGAAGTGTCGGTTTCTTTCCCAATATCCAATTAATATATCCTAACTCGATTTTCAATAAACATGAAAACAATCACAGCATTCACATTCTCTGTCTTGGGTTTGGTCGTAGTCTCATCTCACTTGTTTTCCGAGACTAATCCGGACAAGGCCAAAGTTTTTGATGATGTAATCCGTCCCGTTTTGGCCGCGAAGTGTTACGATTGCCATGGGCAATCCAAGGATAAAGGCAAGTTGCGGGTCCATACCGTGAAAGATCTTCTCAAAGGCGGGAAGGGAGCGGGAGCAAAAATCATCGTCAAAGGTAAGCTTGACGACAGTGAGCTCTATTATCGCATATCCCTCCCAACGGATGATGACGACGTGATGCCCCCCGTCGACAAGGATGAACCTCACAACCCCGTCACTAAAGATGAACTCAAAGTCTTCGAGGCTTGGATACTCGCCGGTGCCTCTTTTGACTCCAAGGTTTCCGATCTCAAGGGGGAAGCTCGAACGGGAGCCGAAGCCATCCTCAAGAATCCGCCTCGCAAGAAAGAATCTGCGACTGCAGTCCTGCAACCCAAACTACCTAAGCTTCCGCCCGCTGATGCCAAAGCTCTTGCCGGTCTGAAAGACTTGGGCATTCTCACCATGCCTGTCGCCCAAGATACAAATGCCTTGTATGTGAACGCCTCTTATGTCGGGGAGCAGTTTGGTGATGAGCAGGCCAAGAAGCTTGGGGGTGTATCGCCCCAACTCCTTTGGCTCAACCTTGCTCGAACGAAAGTGACCGATGCCGGTCTTGCCGAGGTTGCCAAGTGCACTCAGGTTACTCGACTTCATCTCGAGAACACTTCCGTCTCCGATGACGGTTTGGCTCATGTGGCAAAGTTAGCGAATCTTGAATATTTGAACCTCTATGGCACGAAGGTTTCCGACAAAGGGATTGCTCATCTCAAGAAGCTTAAGAAACTCAATAAGATATTTCTCTGGCAAACCGAAGTCACCAAAGCTGGGGCTGCTGATCTTCGAAGTGCCTTTGTAGACGCCAAAGAACTGGCCAAACTGGAGGCTGACCGAAAGCGGCTCAAGGTTGAAGTCGATCAATTCCGAACAAGCAAAGAGAAGGAAGTAGCCAAGCATGAAGAAGCACTGAAGAAAACTGCTTCTTCCGCGGCTTCAGGAGAACTGGTAAATGCAAAATGTCCTGTAAGTGGGAAGGATGTGGACAAGGCGAAAAAGTCGGTTCTTGAGGGTCAAACTGTCGGGTTCTGTTGCGACAATTGCAAAGGAAAATTCGATAAGGATCCTAGTGCTTTCCGTGCCAAGCTAAAGGACTTCAAGCCCTCAGACGCTTTTGCAAAGGCAAAGGAAAAACTGGATGGCGTTAAGGACGACCTAGATGTTGGAGTTGAAGCAAAACAAGCAAGCCTTCGGACGGTGCTTGTCAATATCCGCTCTGCTGGACCAGTTATCAATCTCGGCTGGAAAGCGGAAGCCGCATCGTCCGAGAAGGAGGTCAAGAAAGACGACAAGCAAGTTAAAACCGGCAATCCCGTAAACAAAAAATGCCCCGTCTCGGGTAAGCCGATAGATAAAGCACAGGTATTTATCTTCAAGGGTCAGTCAGTCGCCTTCTGTTGCGGAAACTGCAAAGCCAAGTTCGAGAAAGAGCCTCAAAAGTTTCTCGCGAAGGTCGACGGTTTTAAGAAGTAAGTTAGGCGAGAATTACGGTTTTCGCGACCTTGCCGACTGGGCTTAGTTGGTCTGACGGCACTTTTGTTAAAGATTTTATTCTTCTAGCTTAACATTTCATAAGCATTTAGTTAAGTTAAGGGAAAATGATTCCTCCCTTAACAGAACTTCAGATACCCTTGGCAGATTCTGCCGAGAGTGCCGAAAGGGATGCATGGGATCGCGAGTACGCGTGGCATCCATTTGCCCAGACCATGGAGCGTGAAGTGTTGCGGCCCTTGAGCATCGCGCGAGGTAAGGGTTGCTGGCTGTTTGATCGGGAAGGCAATCGCTATCTGGATGGAAATGCATCTACTTGGACCAATGTCCATGGACATGGGGAGCTCGCCTTGAACGAAGCCATTGTCGAGCAACTGGATCGCGTTGCGCATTCCACCTACCTTGGGCTTGCCCATGATCCTGCCACTCTCTTGAGCAAACGGCTTGCGGAATCTTCACCCTCAGGCTTGGAAAAAGTCTTCTATTCGGACAATGGCTCGACTTCGGTCGAGGTGGCGCTGAAGCAATCGCTTCGGCATTGGCAATTGATGGGGCAATCCGAGCGGTCTGTCATTGTTGTCATGGAAGGGGGTTATCACGGGGATACCTTCGGAACAATGGCCCTAGGAGCGGACGGACCTTTTACCGAACCATGGCGGCGCTGGTCTTTTCCCGTTCGTCGATTCAAGGCCCCCGTCTGCTTAGAGTGTGGCGGGGAAGTACAGCATGCGACCGATACCGAGAGCCTCGATTCCCTGACTCGGATTCTTCAAGAGGAAAAAGGACGGGTGGCCGCTCTTGTTCTAGAGCCCTCGGTACAGGGGGCAGCTGGCATGATGCAGCAACCACCGGGTTTTGCTGGGAAGGTTGAAGCCCTCTGTCGTGAAGCTGGTGCACACTTGATCCTCGATGAGGTCTTTGTCGCATTTGGGCGCCTCGGATCAACTTATGTTTGTGCCTCGGAAGGGGTTCTGCCCGATTTTCTCTGCCTCGCTAAAGGCCTCACGGGAGGTTACCTTCCTTTGGCCGCCACTTTGACTACCAACGAAGTGTTTGACTCCTTTACTGGTCCGTTTCATGAGCACAAGACCTTCTATCATGGCCACACCTATACGGCGAATCCGTTGGGTGCAGCTGTTGCATTGCGCAGTTGCGAGCTTTTGGAAGATCGAATCAGCTCCGGAGCGGTTGCGAGAACCGTAGAAATTTTTGGTCGTGTTGTAAGTGAAACTTTCTCGGACCATCCTCGCATTCGTCGCATTCGGCAAAGAGGTCTAACCGCTTGCTTGGATCTTTGTCCTGAATCCGGAGCATCTTTTCCTCATGAAAGTCGATTTGCTAGGGATGCGTGTCTCGAAGCTCGTGACCGTGGTCTTTTGCTCCGCCCACTTGGCAATTCTTTGCCACTCGTTCCTCCTATCGTCATTTCCGACGAAGAGATTTCCTTTCTTTGCTCTACTGCCCTAGAAGCAATCGAGGCGACTTCATACTGAAGCTAATTTACCTTAAAAACCTGCACCCTTCATCAAGAACATCCTATGACTCGCTATACCATTGAAGAAATTCGTTCCATTTACGATCTCCCGATTACTACGCTTATTTATCGAGCGCAGGAAGCTCACCATCGGCATCAAGACCCTTCGGGAGTACAGTCC
>CALBIN010000387.1 GCA_937893275.1 uncultured Opitutia bacterium
AAGATCACGGCCAATGGCACCACCACTTCGCCAGTCCCGCGCGGGGCGTTTGTGATGGACCGGTTACTCGGCCGGCCGCCGGAGCCGCCGCCCTCTTCCGTGCCGGCGGTGGAGCCGGATGTGCGCGGAGCCACTACCATTCGGGAACTGCTCGACAAACATCGCAACGAGCCGATCTGCGCCGGGTGCCATGCAAGAATGGACCCCCCCGGATTCGCACTCGAGAGCTTCGATGTCATCGGCGGATTCCGCACGCGGTATCGTTCCCTGGAAAAGGGGGATCCGGCGCCGCGCGGGAAGATTGATCCGTTCATCGGCATTGGTTTCAAACTCGGTCCGCCGGTTGATTCCAGCGGCGAACTCCCGGATGGCCGAACGTTCAAAGGCATCCGCGAACTGCAGACCCTGATTGCCGCCGACCGCCGCGCGTTGTCGAAGAACCTTGCCCGACAATGGCTCGTTTACGCCACCGGCCGCGAGATCGCCTTCCGGGACCGCGATGCCGTGGCCGCCATTGTCCGCGCGACGGAACAGCGCGGCGGTGGCTTGCGCGCGCTGTTGCACGAGGTGATCCAAAGCCCACTGTTTTCCACCCGATGAAACCGTTGCTTATCATTCTTCCGCTGTTGGTCGCGCAACTCGCGTTGGGCGACGAAGTCCGCGTACAATACCGCCTCACAGGGCTCTTCCAACCCGACCGCGTGGAAGATCTTCGCCGACAGGCCGGCACGTTGCCCGCCAACCGTCCGAACGAGCCCGTTGAAGTGAGATTAGTCGGGGTGAATTACGACACCACCGTCGTCACGTTCAGCTATGACGCGGCGTCAAGCAACTTCCGGAACCAGAAGCCGGATCAAATCCGCGAACGCATCAACAACCTACTGCGGGGGGCGTCCCGGGGCGCGTTCAGCATCACAGATTTACGCGGCGCGGACGCGGCACCGCTGCGTAAGGAACGCATCGCGGTGGCCGGGCACGATTGCAAGGGCTGCGCCTACGGTGCCTACCGCGCTATCGCCGAGCTCAACGGCGTCGAGCGGGCCGTGGTTAGCTTCAAAGAAGGTCACGTCACCGCCTGGATTGATCTGGCTCGGACGAACCGCAACGCCCTGATGAAGGTGTTGCGGAAACGCGACGTCCATTTGGTCGTAAAAACTAAAAAGAACTGAATCTTATCATGCACATCGCCCACTCGCCCCTCAGCCGCCGCGCCTTCCTACGTGGTTCAGGAATCACACTTGCCCTGCCGTTTCTGGAGGCGATGTGTCCGGTCTTCGGCCGGGCCGCCAAATCCGCCGCCGGCGATTCAGCGGTGCCGCGGCGCATGGTGTGCATCCAGACGAACCAGGGCATCATGCCGCAGTTCTTCTTTCCGAAACAGGCGGGCCGCGGCTTTGCCCTCACGCCGTATCTGGAGAAACTCGCCGCCCATCGGGACCAGATCACGGTGCTTTCCGGCGTGAGCCTTCCCGGGGTCACCGGCGGCCATCAGGCCGAGAAGTGTTTCCTCACCGGCACCCCGCACCCGGAGCAGAACGGCTTCCGCAACGAGATTTCGCTCGACCAGTTCGCCGCCGAGCAGATTGGCAACCGCACCCGGCATCCGTCGCTCGTGCTTGCGATGACCACCGAGAACAAGACCCTCAGTTACACGCGCAACGGCTCGCCGATTCCGGCGGAGAATAGCCCGAAGCGGGTGTTCCAGAAACTGTTTGTGCAGGGCAGTCCCGCAGAGGTCTCGGTTGCGGTCGATGCGTTGCGCCAGGGTCGCAGCATGATGGACTTCCTTACGGAGGAAACCGCGCGGCTGAACCGCACGCTTTCGACCGCCGACCGCTCGCGCCTCGATCAGTATCTCACCTCCGTGCGCGAACTTGAGCAGCGGATGAAGTCCTCCGAGGCGTGGGAACAGAAACCCAAGCCCGTCGTAAAGGCCCGGCAACCTGATGACATCACCGAGGGCATGCGCTTCGTGGACAAGACCGGCCAGATCTTCGACCTGGTGAAGCTTGCGCTCGAGACTGACTCCACGCGCGTCATCTCGCTCTTTATCGACACGACCGTCATCCACAACATCACTCACCACGGAGGCCGACCCAAGATTGTCGCGGAACTGCGCGATCACGAGGAACGCCAGTTCGGGGTGCTCAACAACTTTCTCACCACGCTGGCTGCAGCAAAGGAAGGCGAATCCAATCTGCTCGACCGCACGCAAATTCTCTACGGCACGTGCATGGGCAGCGCGAACTCGCACAGCAACGTGAACCTGCCTGTATTCCTCGCCGGCGGCGGGTTCAAACACGGCCAGCACCTCGCCTTCGACACCAAGCACAACCACAATCTCGCCACACTCTACGTCTCCATGTTGCAACGCCTTGGCATCGGGACCGACGCCTTCGCCAGCGCGAAAACCACGCTGAAAGGGCTCGAGTTGGCGTAAGGTCGAGGCCGCCCTTTTCCTTGTCCGGATTGTGACACGTAAAACAATCCACCTTCAGTAACGACATCGCCCCAGGCGTGCCAGCTATCACGGTGCTGCAGAATCGGGGTGGAGATGAAAACGAGGGCTTGCATTATCTCACCACAGAGACACGGAAATTGTTCAATGCTTTTTGGAGGGACATACGAATCATCGCCCTACCGTGATGCCCCCAACCCGCCGTAGCATCAACAGTCGAAACTTCAGCGTCTCTTTGCTAGGGATTTCCAGCGCGCGCAGCGTCAGTTCGCCTTTGCCTTTTTGCAGGACGATTTCGCCCATGTTGACTGACTTGAAATCTTTCACATATGATTCGGCGTGCGGCACGCGGTCGTGTTCCTGCCCGCTCACTGGGGCTTCGTGCGGTCGCGCAATCGTGTGGCGGAGTTTTGTTGCCATTGTGGCTTAGCTCCAGCACGGCGCCTTCGCTGCCCTTGGGCACGGCGTAGTGCATCGTCACTTCAAAACGCCCATCGGCACCTACCTCTGCGGGCCATATGAGTTGATCATCGAGCTTTGTCCAGTTTGTGAAATACGAGCAATTGGGAAACATATTGGAACGCTTGGGACCGCCGTGGGCGGTGGCGTCGCGAGCGGGGATTTGGGTCCGTTCAAAATCCGGATGGCCAATCACAAAGGCGTACCCTACGAGGGTTCGGCTCGAATTGCCTTCTTGCTCCACTGTCCCGGCAAGGTGCCTGCGGGCACGATTGTGAACGAGGCCCTCAGTTGTGTCGATTTCCTCCCCACGACACTATCGCTGATAGAAGTCAATACCGTCGGCGAGGAACAAGGAAGAGACCCCTCCGCTCTCTCTCGCGGAGAGAAATACTGGAACGACGTCGCCTTCATTCGTTCCACCAGCACAGGTAAACAATGGCTTTGCGTCGTGACCGATGACCATAAGCTTGTTTTTTCCGCTACGGACGAACCCTGACTCATCGACTTGGCTGAGGATCCCGATGAAATGGATAACTGTTACGAAATACCAAAGTACTCGAAAGTTGTACTAAGTCTAACAAAAGGACTGGAAAGCTATTGCAGAAAGTATGAAGACCCCTATGGCGGAGTCCCTGGAATCAAGGCCGCCATAAAGAAAGCTCTGGGTGAAAAATAACCCCTTGCTTACTTGGAGGGAGCAGCTCCCGCAACGTTTAGAGAAATCTCAATCTCGTTGGACACTTTTTCGAGCTTTTCTCCGGGTCGTATGCCAAAATCATCGCGCTTCACGACGAACTTGGAACGGATCACAAGAAGATCACCCGGCACACGATTACGCTTCTCAAGCATACCCTTGAGGAAGGTTAGCTTGACGGGGGTAGTAATTTCCTTGGTCACTTTACGAATCGTCATCTTTCCCTTGGCCACGGCGAGAAGGTGGAGACCGTCTTTCCGCACGTTCTCGAGTTTAGACAAGACAAACTTGATTTCAGGAAACTTCTTAACGTTCATCCACTCCTCGCCATGGATGTGTTCCTTGAGCACTGGATTTCCGACATGGAGACTGGCGGCTGCTAGAGTAATGGAGCCGGATGTGGACTCAGGGGAATCGGGGTCGAACTTGACGATGCCCGCGACAGCCTGACCGGATCCGTTGATCGACTCGAGCGGCGCATCCATCTGAAAAATGACGTTGTTTATGCCTTTCGGATCCTTGAAGTCGAAAGTAATGGCCTTGGCAGACAGGAAGGTGGAAGTGGCTAAAGCGGCGAGAAAGGGAAAATATTTCTGAATCATTGCTTGGAATCGTTGTTGGAATTTATGGGTTTGCTTGTGGAAAACATAAAAAAGAAAGGCTCCACAGCAAAAGGGCAAGAACCAAGGAAAGAATTGGAGTTTCTATTCCTGATACGAAACGATCTTCCCATACGATTTGTTCCTGAGTCCCAAGCTCGGGCATCCCTACGATAATAGGAATTTCAACTCGGGTTTCCACACTTGTCTTCCAAAGGCCCGGCTGTGCTCCGTGATACCACCAAAGCCCTACCCCAAAGCACAATATCACAAGGGACAGTGACCGAAGGATAATTCGGCCAATAGGCACGGTGTCTTCACTCATGCCCGAGGATGAGCCTGCCCGTGCACTTGCTTCAATCGAGCCACGGTGACATGAGTGTAGATTTGCGTGGTGGACAAATTGGCGTGCCCAAGAAGCTCCTGGACAGAACGCAAGTCCGCGCCGTTGTCCAGCATGTGGGTGGCATAAGAGTGGCGGAGTTTGTGAGGGGTCAGGTCGTCAGGCAATCCAGCCATGCGTAAGTACTTCTTCAGCATGATCTGGACCGAACGGACGCTAAGACGTTTGCCCGCTCGATTTACGATCAGGGGAGCGTTAATCGAGGAATCTTGAGCAAACTCACTTCTGAAATGGCGAACGCAATGAACGGCATTCTCGCCTATCGGGCACAGACGTTGCTTGTTTCCCTTGCCTGTCACGCGAGCTGTAGCCCGCCTGAGATCAAGATCACCATAGTTCAATCCGACCAGTTCACTCACCCGTACACCGCCACCGTATAAAATTTCCAGAACGATCCGGTCGCGCCACGCAACAAAAGGTTCCAAAGCGTCGGTTTCGATAAGCTGGATGGGCTGAGACAAGAGTAGATCGGCTTGGCTCTCCGTAAGAAACTTCGGGAGGGTCTTTGCGACCTTGGGCAAGGTAAGTCCGAGAAAAGGGTTTCGCTCGGCCAGTTTTCGCTCCATGCAAAACTTGAAAAACATGCGGATGCCCGAGACGTGATTGCGAAGCGTCCGTCGCGAGAGGCGACGCTGTTCCTCCACTAGATAGGAACGAACGAAGGTTTTCGAAATGACGTTCAGGTTCCCTTGCCAATCCACTTGCGAGCGCAACCAAACGAAAAAGTTGACTAGAGCATGACGATAGTTTCGTGCAGTGTAATCCGATAGTCGCCGCTCTAACGACAGGTGATCAACAAACAAATCCACCAAGGCGTGCTCCGGAAAGCACTGGTCCCGTGTAGAATCGGTAGATTCGCTTACTTGAGGCGTTCCCACGTTCCGACCACCAAATCAAATAAGAACCAAAAGAAAATGACGAGGAAGACAATGCTCGCCAAGCTCACGTAGACTCCGAAACCAGTCTCCGGCTTGCGAGGTTGCTCGGGCCGATAAGCGTCGGAAGTATTGTCATAAGGAACATAGGGCACGACGTTGTGCGTGCTTTCTCCACGGTTTCTAATGGGTGTCTTACGACTCATCCGAGGCAAAACCTAATCGCCACTCAGCTACGATGCAAGCGGAACTCTTTAGGCATTCCTAAGGAAAGCCACGATGCGAGGAATACATTCATCCTTCGCGTCCTCCAGCAGATAGTGCCCTGCATCAGCGAATGACTCTACTTGAAAATCGGGGAAACGATCCCGCCATTGCTCGAGGAAATGTTCACTGAAGCAAAAGTCGCGCAGACCCCAGCAGGCAAGCTTGGGAGTGCCTGCGAATCGACTAAGCTTGTCTTCGATATCCGCTACAAGAGGGCGCGTAGGATGATTGACTTCATGCGGTATGTCCCGAACAAAACGCCATACGGCAACGCGATTGGCCCAAGAGTCATAGGGTAACAGAAAACCTTTGCGAACGGCTTTCGGAAGCGCTTTCACTACGGCCATGCGGGCGGCCAAGCCCGCAAAGGCA
Source organism: uncultured Opitutia bacterium (assembly GCA_937893275.1). Classification (GTDB taxonomy): domain Bacteria; phylum Verrucomicrobiota; class Verrucomicrobiia; order Opitutales; family Seribacteraceae. Next base: position 6,131 of record CALBIN010000387.1, read on the forward strand.
TTCAGTCCGCGAACCAGAAAAGCACCAAGAACCGGTAGCCGGCAAAGCAAGATACGCTTGGGAACTCGAGGAGAAAGGAAAGCAGCGGTATTCAGAATCACCAGACGCTCCACGAGCTCCGGGGCATCACGAAAGGCTCCAAGACCAATCGCACCACCCCAATCGTGAACGACGAGGCGTACCTTGTCTATGCCGAGTCGATCCAGCAAGGTGCGCAGGTTGCCAATGTGACCGGAGAGATCGTAAGGGAAGGAACCACAAGAGGGTTTGTCGGAGAGACCGCAACCGAGATGATCAGGGGCAATGCAGCGGTCTTCTTCCCTTAGGGCAAGAATCAGTTTGCGATAAAAGAAGGACCAAGTGGGGTTCCCGTGCAGCATCAGTATCGGCACCCCCCCCTCCCCTTCATCGAGGTAATGCAGGCGCCAACCACCTTCAAGCTCTAGGAATTTCCCTTTAAATGGGTATTCCTCCTGAATATCTGAGGGAAGATTCAATTGGTAACGGAATGGATGATGCAGGAAAGACCGCTGCCGATTCCAAGAAAAGCGGTGGGATGACCCGACATTGCTTTTCCTGCCTCGCAAGCGAGCGAATAAGTAATGGGGAGAGAGACGGATCCGCAATTTCCAAGAGTCTCGAAACTGGAATAGTTTTTCTCGGGATCAAGACCGATTGACTCGAAAACGGCTTTGGTGTGAGCACGACCGACTTGGTGAGTGATGATCAGTTCAGGCGTCTCGGGCGTCCAACCCGTGTGAAGGGAAAACTTGTCCCAAGCTCGAGTCGCCACCGCAATTCCCGCGTGTAAGAGTGCTTCGGAGTCCGTCTGCATTTCGAGGGCGTCACCGGAGGAATCTCCTTCGCAGAGATCATTGTGGGAAGTATCGGTCTCCACCACACCTCGCCCGATCAAGGGAGCACCCTCGCGGTCGAGGAGGTCGCGATGCACAATAGACCAAGCAACGGAACCCGCTCCAATCGTGAGATTGGCAAAGAACGGTTTGATCGTTTGGCGGTCGAGGTCTCGCTCATTAAGTATCTCGATGGTTCTATCGACAAGGGGCCGACCATTCTCTCCCGCGACAATTACGGCACGTTTGATTTGCCCAGTTTCAATAAGGCCTCCCGCAAGAATCAAGGCATTGATAAATCCCAAGCAGGCATTGGAAACATCGAGGATTTGGACATTCGAACCGAGCCCCATTAGACGATGGACGTAAGAGGCAGTAGCAGGTTCAAGCCGATCTCGACATACTGCGGAATGAATCAAAAGGTCTATCTCTTTTGCGGGAACACCCTTAGCCAGCAACGCATTACCTGCTTCCGCAGATGCTTGGGATGCAGAGAAACCTTCGGGCCAGAATCGGCGTTCTCGGATCCCCGTCATGAGTTCGAGTCTTCCTTTTGGCAGGTTCAGGCGTTCGTAAAGAGGCGAAAGCCGATCCTCTATCGCCTCGGAAGTAACCACGTCGGGAGGGAGAGCATAGGCCATGGCCTCGATCGCGACATTCGAAAAATCCATAATTTAATGAGTTGCTAGCTAAATCAGCGCCGGATCAAAGTCGTTGAAATTGAAAAGCCATGAGGAATCAAACATCCGCCTTCATGACTGACTTGACCACATCCTTATCGAAGTAGTTGAACCCCATTCCGGCATCGATGACGACGCCTTGACCATTGATGCCACTGGATCGCGGGCTAAGTAGAAATACCGCGAGGTTGGCGACCTCTTCCGTATCCAAGGCGCGTTTGCGAAAGGTAAGTTTCTCCGCGTAAAGATAGTTCTCGAGGTATCCGGGGATACCTGCGGAAGCACTGGTTTTGAGCGGACCTGCATTGACGGAGTTGAAACGGACCTCGGAATCGATGGAGAAAGATTTGGCCAAGTAACGAACGGAAGTTTCCAAGGCGGCCTTGATCGGGGCCATGTAACCGTAATCCTCCGCCGTGACGTGAGTGGACGAAATGCCGATGGTGACTACGGAAGCATCACTCGCGAGGAGATGCTTGCAGGCATTGGCCACCTCCACCAAGGAAAAAGTGGATACTTGAGTGGCCCGAAGAAAATCCTTCCGCTTCGTTTCGTGAAAGGGCTTGATACCCTCGGAGTAGTCGGCGAAGGCGATCGAATGGAGAACGCCATCCAAGGAAGAGTACCCTGCTGACTCAAGGCGACTGGCCAAGCCGGCGATTTCCTCCTCATTCTCGACGTCGCAGACGAAAACGGGCCTTTCGCCCAACAACTTGGCAGTCTCAAGACGCCTTTCTTCACTACGCACGGAATAAACGACGTCCGCTCCCTCTTCTTCCAAAATTTTTGCGACCGCCCAAGCCACGCTCTTGCGATTGGCGACCCCAAGCACGAGAAAAGTTTTTCCCTTTACGCCCAGAAAACTCATAAGGCTCCCTACCCCTCTTCCTTCGGCACCATGGCCAAGGCGAAGCTAACTGTCACGGCAGTCTTGCCATCCTTGCGAATTTCGCCTGTAAGGTTGTGAAATTTTCCGATTTGATCCTTCTCTTTGACGGTTACCTCTATGGTATCCCCAGGTAGTACCATACGCTTGAAGCGAGCATCGCGTATTCGCGAAAGCACCGGGGTCACCTTATCAACGTTCAGGGCATCGGAACCAAGCTTTTCGGCCAGATAGATAGCACCAGTTTGAAAGACGGACTCACAAAGGAGAACGCCAGGCATGATGGGGTTTCCCGGATAATGTCCCTCAAAAAAAGGTAGGTCGGGAGAGACCTTCAAACGGGCAACTGCACTTGTTTCCGTGATTTCAACGATCTCGTCGATGAACAGGAACGGCTTTCGATGGGGAATGCGACGATGAATTTCCTCCATGAGGACGAATGGTTTTAGCGCGACCGCAAGGATCAGGAGTTTACGGAAGAGGGGTCGGAAGAGAATTTTCCGTTGAGGAAGCGATCCACTTTATCCGCGATGATTACACCATAGTTAATGGTGCCCAACCAACCGGACATGATGATCCCCACCGAACCGGCGTGAAAAAGCCCAGGGGCATGTTGGGGCAGTTTCTCGGAAACTTCCAAACCTTCGAACTTAGTGCCGAACGAAGTTCCGCCCGAATGTCGGGTAAAGTGTTGAATCGTTCGGGGAGTGGCTGCCTCGATGTGATCGATCTTATCTCGGATATCAGGCACGATCTTCTCCAAGGCCACTAGGGATTCCTCGCAAAGACGTTCTTTTTCCTCGACGTATTCCTCTTCGGACAGTTTGTCCCAATCCTTCCACTTTGCATTGATGGAGGTCACAATGCTGTAGCGAGGATCCTTCAGGTGTGGACGCGTATGTGGATAATAAACTGAAAATGTGCGGCTGGTGGTGTGACGGTCAGTCAATTCGTCGCTGGAAAACTTTTCCGATTCGGAAGTGAAGATGAGGTCACCCACCTCTGGGATTTTCTCGCCCTTTTTGATTCCGATATAAACCTGACAGGAGGTGGAGTTCACCCGCACCTTGGACGCAAACTTGCGAAACACGTTTGGCAACTTGCTCTTACCAAGCAAACGCTCGACGCTATCTTTCAG
>CALBIN010000388.1 GCA_937893275.1 uncultured Opitutia bacterium
TCCGCCCCGACGGAAGCTAAACGAGTTCGTCTCGAAGTACGTGATAAGGAAACAGGTGAATGGGACGCGACAAAGACAGGACACCTTCCAGGATCGCGAGCGGGCAAGATTTACTTGGAGATACCTTTCGACGTGGATCGAAACCGCGTCCGAGTCAGGTGGAACAGTTCCGATCCGCTTCCCTATTCCTTTTACGAAGGTCGTAGCAAATTTGGAGCTAGAGAGGGGGATGCTTCGTCCGCATCCGCTCAACTGCGAACTGCGGAATTAGCCTTTAGCGCAGTGGCGGACAGCGCCGAAGCTTCGGACGACGGCACGGACAACGTACAGGAATCCGATGTTTGGCGACTATCGGGAGACAGGCTTTATTTCTTCAACCAGATGAGAGGTTTGCAGGTGGTCGACCTCTCCCAACCCAACGATCCAAAGGTGATCGCCCGGCACAGGCTGCCCGCATCAGGCGAACAAATGTACGTCACGGAGGACGGAGACTATGCATACCTGCTTGCCCGAAAAAGCGGCCAAAACTGGCCATATTCGTCGGAAGTACGGGTGCTGAAACTGGACGATTCGGAGATTACGGAAGTGGCTCGACTAGACCTCGATGCCTCTTATCGCGAAAGCCGCATGGTCGGGGACAAACTCTACGTGCTCTCCGAAAAATGGGAAAAAGACAAGATGGCATGGCAAAACTGGTCTTTCTCCTACAGTACACGCCTCGCCACCTTTGACCTAAGCGACCCCGACAATCCTCGAAAAATCGATGAGGAAATCCTCGCGGGAGCTCCTCAAGTCATCTCCGCCACAAACAGCAACTTGATGGTCGTCACTCGAGACCCCTCCGATTATTATAACAAGCACCTCGTTCGCGTATTCGACCTCACCGGCTTCACGGGCGTCCCCGAACAGATAACCGAGGTTAAACCCGGTGGTCGCGTGCTCGACAAGTTCAAGCTCCGCATCCGCAACGGCATCCTCACCGTCATCTCGCAAGCCTACCGTGAGGAAAGTGGAAGAAACCGATATTCATTGCTGGAGAATTTCAAGATCTCATCCGGTAAACGCCTCGGCTCCATGGAACTGGCCGAACGCGAAACCCTGTACGCCACTCGTTTCGACGGCGACTACGCCTACGTCGTGACCTTTCTCCGTACCGACCCCCTCTTCATCATCGACCTTACGGAACCAAAGAAGCCCCGCCTCGTATCCGAGTTGATAGTGCCCGGTTGGTCCGAGTACATACAGCCAATGGTCGACCAACTTTTCGCCGTGGGTGTGGAAGAAGGACGAGTGACCGCTTCCCTGTTCGATATTTCCGATAAGGAAAACCCGCGCCTCGCCTATCGGGTGTTCATGGGAAAAGAAGGAAGTTATTCTTGGAGTGAGGCCAACTACGACGAGAAGGCTATCGGACAGTTGCCCTCGCAAAACCTGTTCCTGATTCCCTTCCAATCATGGGAAGAAGGAGGGTACGTCAAAAAGGTGCAGATCCTCGAAGTGACAAGTACGGGCCTAGTAGCAAGAGGCGAAATAACCCACCGCTTTCAAGCTCGCCGGGCAGCCCCTGATGAAACTGGAATGCGCATTTTCTCGATTTCGGGAAACGAACTCCGGGTGACCGATTTCGCCGACCGTGAAAACCCGAAGCCCTTGGCCCAAATGCCTCTCGCATGGAAGGTCGACCGTATCCACCTTTCAGGCGAACACCTTCTCCAAATCGAAGACCAAGGCGGGTATTATTGGGGCTGGGGAATGTCCTCGCAGGATGCAAACGCCACGCTGCGCGTAACAAACACGGCAACTCGCGACGAGCTGATCAGTTCGCTGGACCTCGGCGCGGGCACAATCGCCGGCAGCCTCGTCCATGCGGGGAAGCTTCATCTGGCTCTGGCCAACAACGGAAAACTAGTGGCCGAGGTCTACGAAATCGAATCCAACGGTTCCGCAATCAGGTTGGCCTCCGCCGAGGTAAAACTGAAGAGCGGAACCTATCGCCCCGAATTGAAGGCCTTCATACTCGACGAAAAAACCGTTTGCTGGGCGACCGTCGGCAAAAAGAGTCAAACTTACTTTCCTTACGAATACAGGCGGTCAAGCATTATGATGGACGACGTCATGTACCCTTATCCGAGCTACGGGCCGGCAACCGTCGAGGCACACACCTTTACCTTCGAGGAAAATTTGGCGGGATCCACTCTCGTTCACGAAGCCAACGCCAGCATCACTCTCTCCGGCAACGTCCAGTGGAGCGAACCCTTCCTGCTGCAGAATCGCATCCTGTACGGATCCACAGTCACTAATCACCTTTACGATTCCAAGGAGGCTTGGCGAGTCGTGAACTCGGACGTGAACTCCAGTCTCCATGGATTCGACTTTTCGGACCCGGAGAACCCCAAGATCCTCCCCACCGCATCACTGCCCGGCCTACTGGCAGGGATACACCAACTGGAAGAAGGCTCCCAAGAAGCCTACCTTTTCGCGGAAAGCAAGGATACCTCCATCGGCATCTACCGCCCCATACCCATCATCCTCGATGACGACTCCGGAGAATTCCAGATTAGACCCGAGACCGAGCGCTATGGTCGCTCCTTGACCGCTTGCGCCTACGACGGCACCCAGGCCTACTATCTCGATGAGT
>CALBIN010000389.1 GCA_937893275.1 uncultured Opitutia bacterium
GCCGCACGGTTTGGCTCCGCCCCATTGAGAAAAAGATTGGGGGGTGCTTGACCAAACTGAGCAGTTTTCGGGTTTTTGCCGCAGGCACCGGAAGCGACTTTTCGTAGAAGGTTTGTCCAAATCGGATGATCGTTCGAACTTCATTGGCTTTCGGAGTACCCCGTGGAGGAGAAGGTTCAGGGTTCTCGCGAGCAACCCCGCGATAAACCGTGAGCTGTGATTTGGCGACCAAACTATTCGTCAAAGGCTTAAGCTTGGCAAACGATGCTCGGATTTCTACGGACTCCGGGAAGAAAGTGTGAAGTTCCGTAAGCTCCTTGGCGAAGATGGGAGATGCCAAGCCAAGGAGCAAGGCGATGCATACTGAAACTAAATTCGACATAGTTGATCCCCTATAGCTTCAACGGACCGGGATGGTTGATCTTCATGGCGTTGTTTGATGCTCCGGGCATCTCGGCGTGGGGGTTTCTTGTTTGTGCCTTTCCCGGAGGCAGGATTTCCCCGTCCTCGATACGGGGCGGATCGTGACGGTTGGGGGTCGGATTGGCAGGGATGGAATCTCCCGTTTGCTTAGTCCAAGTGACGAGCAGATCGCGGGCCTGCTCGATGGCCTTCGCATGCTTGGAGTCCTTCGCCAAATTGGTAAGTTGATGAGGATCGTCGCCAACCACAAAGAGTTCCTCCGGAGGGCACGGATTGGCGAAGACCTGGCGCTGCTTGGGGTTGGTCTTGCCCGCGGCATGAGCCTTCCAAAGCTCGGCTCCGGCCGGGTAGTGGTCGTCCGACTCGTAACAGAGATTGGGCTGGTTAGGGAAGTTGTTGCGGATATAAAGATAATCACCAAAGCGGACCATCCGCTCATGGTTCCTGTAGACATGCCAGTTATGCTCCGCGAAGACGACTTCACGCACTTGAGCCTTGGGATCCTTGAGAATGGGCAGAAAGCTTCTCCCTTGAATGAAGGCGGGCCGCTTGACCCCGGCGAGTTCGAGGCAGGTGGCGCTTAGGTCGATGGCGCTGACGAAACTTGGGGTGACGGTGGATTTTTTGACGAGCTTGGGGAAGTGGACCACCCAAGGGGTTTTGATCCCGCTGTCGTAGAGACGCGACTTGCACCTGGGGAAAGGACGGCCATTGTCCGCCGCTACCACGATCATGGTATTTCCGAGGACGCCTTGCTTCTTGAGCTCGGCGGTAACCAGACCAATGAAGTGGTCGAAACGGCTCACCTCGTGGTAGTAGCCGGTTAGATCATCCCGGGTAATCGGAGTGTCGACCATGTAGGGCGGGATAATCACGTCCTGGGGATCGTACTTGGGCGCTTCGTCGGAAATGGCCCAACTGCGGTGGGCGTCAGTGGAGGCGAACCAGAATAAGAAGGGCTTGTCCTTGGGCCGGTCCTTGACGTGGTCGACCCAATCCTTCTCCTTGCCCGGGCCGCCTCCTCCGGTGATCCGGTCGAAGGCCCGGTCCTTGTTGCCGAACATGTGGTTCTTTCCGGAAAGCACGGTGTAGTAGCCTGCTTCCCTCAGGAGCTCGGGAAAGCGGACTTGTTCCTTGGGAAGGCGGACGTGAAGCTCGGGAGCTCCCGTGTTGTGGGGGTAGCGCCCGGTGATGATGCTACAACGGGAAGGGCTGCAACTGCTCGTAGTCAAGTAAGCGTTGTCAAAGCGCATGCCCTTCTTGGCCAAGGCGTCGACATTGGGCGTTTGAATTACGGGATGCCCGTAGCATCCGAAATCATCCTGAGAGACGTCGTCGGCGATAAAGAATACGACGTTCGGTTTGTCGGCCAGAATGACTGAATGAAAGAGAAAGGC
>CALBIN010000390.1 GCA_937893275.1 uncultured Opitutia bacterium
AATAGAGGAAAATCTTCCGATATGCGACGCAACTTGGGGAACTCATCGTCAAATCCCCAAGCGAGTCCTCCGAGTTCCTCGCAGGAGTACCCCCTAGGTCTGCGAGCAGACTTCGGGTTTTGATCAAGGGGTCTCAGACACTCCGCTCCGTCGTAGAAGTATAAAGATAGAGGAGGCAGACTCTCGAGAATCCCCACTTGCGACAACGAAAGACGTTCGGTCACGCGGACGCAAGCAACATCCCAGCACGGGCCACGTTCCAAAACGCTATTCGACACGAGGTTGAAAGCTCCCCCATCGGTGGCACGAGTGGCCAAGCCGGTATTGGAACTAGACCAAGAAAAGGGATGCGAGCAAAATACGAGCTGGGTAAAACCATCTGAAGTCCGAAAGGCCACGGGATCCTTCATATGCAGAAAACCTCCCTCAGACGTAGAAAGTACAGTAGCCGAGTTTTCAGTATTTATAGAAGTCGGCTTGGAGGAATCACCGGAAAGGCAATCGATGCTCCAGACCCCTGTCCCGGGTTTCTGAAAGTGAATGAGATTCTTGGGATATGGAATTTCTTTCTCGGTAGAAACGAACAACTCCCAGGAATCTCCATCGACGGCAGGCAAAAGGCTTCCGCCCTCGATTGAGACTACGGGAGCATCCTCGGTGGAAAGATCCGCTTTGGAAAAGGAATGAATTTTCTCGAACGGGCCTTCTGGCTTCGTTGCCCGGAATATGGCAAACTCAAGACCTCTCTCGCCGGCACCGAGGCCCTTGCGGGCATCTCCGGGATTACGATAGCGACCACAAAGCAACAAGTCGCCGGAAGGCTCTTGAACCAAGTTTCCTCCCCCAAACCAGTAACCGCTTGCTTCGCCCAACGCAGGAACAATAGGGCGGGCGGCATGCTGATCGAGCAGACGAAGTCCTAACTGGCGAAGCTTTTCAGGGAGTTCTTCGGGAAAGTTCACTGATTAAAAGCTGATAGTTGCCGGCAAAAATAAAAAGGAAGCGAGATACATATTAACGCATCATGCCTGCGGCCAAAGTCTCGTTGGTGAAAGGATCCACCAAGATGAAACTACCCGTATTCCGATTGCGCCGATAAGTATCGAAAAACAAAGGTTGGGAAACGCGCAGGGTGACTCGGCCGATGTCGTTCATTCCGAACTCATAATCATCCTCGACCTTGTGCAAGGTATTGACGTCCACCTTGTACAGAACCTCTGTAACTATGGCTTGCACGTCCTTGGTAGTATGCCGCAGGAGATATTTTGATCCGGCCGAGAGCTTCTTGGAGGAGGAAAACCAACACAACATGGCATCCAAGTTCTGGTCCACCTTGGGCTGGTTGTTCGGCTTCACAAGCATGTCGCCGCGACTGACGTCGATTTCGTCCTCAAGCGTAACGGTAACGGAGAGCGGATTGTACGCTTCCTCCAGTTCCTTGTCCGCCATGAGGATCTTCTTTATCCGTGTCGAAAATCCGGAAGGCAGTACCGTCACCTCGTCACCCGGCTTGAAGACGCCTCCGGCCACTCGACCGGCAAAGCCCCGAAAATCGTGATGTTCGTCGGAATGCGGTCGTATCACCCACTGGACTGGGAAACGGGCATCCACGTGATTGGCATCGGAACCCACGTATACGGTTTCGAGATGATAAAGGAGCGAAGGCCCCTTGTACCACGGCATGTTCTCGGATCGCTCCACGACGTTGTCACCCTTCAACGCGCTGATCGGAAGGAAGGTCAGTTCAGTGACATTGTCGAGACGAGAGGCAAAATCGCCGAACTCCTTGAGAACTTGGTCGTATGGATCCTGATCGTAGTCCACGAGATCCATCTTGTTAATGCAGACGGCGACATGCTTGATCCCGAGAAGATCGGCAATGAAAGCATGCCGCTTGGTCTGCTCGATCACTCCCTTACGGGCATCGACCAAGATGAGGGCTAGGTTTGCCGTAGAGGCCCCCGTCACCATGTTGCGGGTGTACTGGATGTGTCCCGGAGCGTCCGCGATGATGAACTTGCGCTTCGGCGTGGCAAAGTAGCGGTAGGCCACGTCGATGGTGATGCCTTGCTCACGCTCGGCCCGCAGGC
>CALBIN010000391.1 GCA_937893275.1 uncultured Opitutia bacterium
TGGAGGAAGGTGTTCCCAATGCCTCTCGTCATCATCATGACCGACGCCATCGTGATGGCCGCCATGACCTCCGACACCACCGCAATCGCCACAGCCTTTGTCACCGCATCCTTCGCACTTGATTCCGAGACCTAAGGGATGTTTCACCTGACCGGGCATCAATCCGGCAGCAACGCCAGCACCAGCGCCATTAACGAGTCCACCGACTCCACCGGCAACACCGGGGGCCAAGGCAAGAGCAGGACCACCGGTTTCACCAGGGTTACTTGCCGGATCCTTGGGATTGGTAAGGGCGGCAAGCTCCTCGCCGTCGTTAAAGCCATCGCCATCGGTATCTTCATTTGTAGGGCTAAGTCCATAGAGTGCTTCAAGCGAGGCAGGAACACCATCACCATCAGCGTCTCCGCCCGGTGCAGGCGTACCAGGCTTGCTGCTAGCCATGAGTGGATTCGAGAGCCCTCTAATTTCATCAGAATCACTGACTCCGTCTTTATCCGTATCATTGGACTTAGGATTGGTTTTGAAAACAGACTCCATCGCGTCGGGCAAATCGTCTCCATCGCCATCAGGTCCAGCGGGAGCAGCGGGAGCAGCAGGGGCATAAGAACCGACTCCACCAAGGGCAGGAACAGCTTTGCCATCAAGAACAGCTTGTCCAATTCCGGCGCCGATACCAGCGAAACCTGCGGCAGCTCCGACACCTGCATTACCGATGCCGGCTCCTACACCTTGGCTTGGAAAGTTGTAAGCATAAACTTGGCTACCTTCACCGATGCCAGGAAGATCGCCCTTGCCTTCTCCACGACCATCATCAGCGAAATCGCCGACGTCGCCCAAGTCATCATCGCCACCGCGACCATCCTCGTCCAATTCGAAGCGAGTAGCATCCACGTCGTCGTTACCACCTAAATCGAGACCAATATTGTCCCTGTCGCGAACAAGATCCTCATCTTCACGAATAACCAAAAGATCGTCACCGTCATTATGGATTACCAACAAGTCGTCATCACCACCAAGGCGACGGTCGAGAATGCCTAAATCTATATCATCGTCGCCGCCACGCCCACCACGTCCGCCAAAACCGACACGATCTGGACCACCGACCCCGCCTTCGACGGCGCCATCGCCAAGATCGCGACCAGCCAGTCGCAAATGACGATCATCATTATCGACGAAAAGGAGACCGTTATCACGATCCGCGTCGACAACTAAATCCCTGTCGCGATTGATGAGAACATCGTTACCACGATCGACAAAGACATCGTTATCACGAACAAATCCACCTGCGTTGACGGTTACAAATCGCTCTTTGGTTTCAAGTACTTGCCCGCTGTTGGTATCTTTAATCGTGTAGATAACTTTGTGCTGACCAGGTTCGTTAACATCCACAAATGACATTTCCTCAACGAATGCAGTCATGTCCTGCCCATCCACCGAGGCGGTCCAACCGGGATCAGTCCATTCCTGTCCGAGTGGCCAAGCCATGCTTTTCTCTCCGATCAGAGAAATGATGGAATCTTCGCCTTCAGCGCCTTCGGCGGCTCCGGCAAGTTCTCCCTCGTCCACGGTTTCCTTATCTTCGTTTTGAGCAACCTCCGCACCATCATCACTCATGCCCAAGGCCACGAGAACGGCAAAAGCGATGGCAAAGGCGTATCCTCCGATGAGGTTGCCTAAGGCAATCGGTCTGTGCTTTGCGTTGATGGAAGTCTCCTCGACTTCTTCGTCAATCATCGAATCCGTCGGATTCTCCTTCGTCTCTTCCTTGCTCATTTTCTTTCTCCTGGTTGGCTGTTTCTGGTTCGGTGGAATTATTAAACTGATTAAATGCTAAGTGAGCGGTCACAATTTGTCCGACAAACGCTACCACTCCCAAAAGCAAAAAAATAGGATTTTGTACAATTGCAGTATCCACTACGCCCCAAATCAAGGCAAGTAGGAAAACTCCAAGAAAAGCAAATGATATGATGAGTTCTTTAGGCACGGCTGGCAGGTTCTTCTGTGGTTAGTTTAAATAAACGACTTAATTTTGGCGCGTAAATAGGTAAAAGGCAAATTCAGTTTTGAATAATATTCACTAGGGATTCGCTTAATTTCAAGCGAAGCGGCAATTCGGAGACGGGCATCCAATTATAGGACACGTCACGCAGGGCGGCTTCATCACGTATTTTATTAAATAGAGCGAAGCTATCGGATTCGGAATGGACAAAGAGGTTAAGGTAGAAAGCTTTTTTTACCGTTCGGGCGGCATCTCTTACAGAGTTGAGGAACGCCTCAAGCTGATCGGCGTTATTGGGATCGATGCCTCGTGCAGGATCGACGCCGACCTCCAAACGTCCATCGGGTAGAGTTCCCCAATCAAGACCATCCTCATTCTTGAAGATTCGGCCTAAGTTCAGCTTGAGCATAGGATAAAGTCGACCATGGGCAACAACTACAGGGAGTTGCTCCTTTTGGGTACCTTTAGCCTGAGGGAGGCTAACCTTCCGATAAGGCTTTTTTTTCAATTCCTGCGATAGTTGCTGAAAAGAGAGTATGGTTTCGAGTCGGGTGATTTGTTCCTCGGAAGTGAGACGGTCGTTTTCAAGGGTCAATTCGTCCGTAACCAGTTTTTCAAGACGTGTCTTGCTGCGAGTTGCCAAGTCTTCGGCGGCGGCGCCATTTTCCTTCAAGGCATCGACGTCGTCCTTCAGGTCTGCGATTTCCTTGCGGGCATCGTCCATTTCGTCTTCGACGTCGGCAATATCTTCCGCCTGTTCATCCTCAAGATCCAAGAGAGAGTTCCGCAACTGGTTTCGCTGCTCGATTAAGTCGGAACGATTGTCATCGGTCTTGACGGTTTTATCGTACAGTTCTTGGCTCTTCTCATTGACGCTCAGGGCAAGAAGCAAGGCGATTAGGATAATCCCGCCGAACGTGTTGCAGAGAGTGTCGAGCAACATGTCTAGGCTTCCAGCGTCTTCTTCTTCTCGGGCCATAGTGTTATAAAATCAATCGATTTAAAAGGGAGTCTATGCTTATTTGACGCGGTAAAAGCGAGTTTCTTAGAAAAAAGTGAATTTATTTTCAATTATTCCGAATTAGAGGTCCTTCAACAGTGCTTCGAAGGTATCGGGTTGTTTATCGGTGAAGAGAAGAGCCGCATCTTCATGAATGGGTTCGAATCCGTATTTGAAACCTAATATTTTAGTCAAATTGTTCTTTGGGTCGCAAAGAAGCTTGTACAGGTTCTTGGTAATTATTGCCCCACCTCGGCCAGGAGCATTCACAACGGCCTTGCATGCCGATGGGCGAAAGAAGTAAACGAAAAAGTGCTTGCCTGAGTCGTATCCACGAAGAGCCTGTACGAGCGTCTTGGTGTAGTCGGCGGCATTCACTTCATAGGTTTGCTGCTCGCCATTGAATTCACCGATCGTGAACTCGGTTCCACCGAGTCCGACCAAAACCGGTTTTTCGGCCGTATTGTTTTGTTGCGGAATGACCCTGACCTCGTTTTCGATTTGGGATTTGATCTGTTCGATTTGAGTATTGAGATGGTTATCGAGTTCT
>CALBIN010000392.1 GCA_937893275.1 uncultured Opitutia bacterium
CTGGCTGTACTGAAATCCGGATTTGAGCGTAGAAGGAAAGAATTCAACGAGAAGCCGGAAGCAGCCAAGGCTCTCATCATGCAGGGAACCTCCAAGCCCGATCCTTCGCTTGATGCGCATGAACTGGCAGCTTACTCGGCCACCGCAAGCATCTTGCTCAATCTCGACCGCGTGGTAACCAAGGACTGAACCTTTTGACGATGATGAACGAATTCGAAAACATTCTCACGAACAAGCCCGACTTGGGCGCCACCCAAGATTTACTCAACCGACGGATCTTCCTGCGCAACGGAGCGGCCGCCTTGAGCGCGACCGCCCTCGCCGGCTTGCTTCCCTCGCTCTCCAGTGAAGCAAAGGCGATCGGTAACGGCTTCCCTAATTTCCCTGCTAAGGCCAAGCGAGTCATTTACCTGTTCCAGTCGGGAGCTCCTTCCCAGATGGACTTGTTTGACCCGAAACCGCTCATGGAAAAACAGCGGGGCAAGGACTTGCCTGATTCCGTGCGAAGAGGTCAGCGTTTGACCACCATGACCTCGGGTCAGAAGAATTTTCCGATCGCGCCCAGCATTTTCCAATTCGCACGGCGGGGTAATTCCGGACACTGGATGAGCGATGTTCTCCCCCATTTGTCGAAGGAGGCGGACGAATTGTGTTTCATCAAGTCGATGCATACCGAGGCGATCAACCATGACCCGGCGATTACCTTTTGTCAGACCGGGCATCAATTAGCAGGCCGGCCTAGCGTAGGATCTTGGTTGAGTTACGGTTTGGGTACGGAGAATAAGGATTTGCCAGCATACGTCGTTATGACTTCCTGGGGAACGGGACGTCCCAACGACCAACCCTTGTACGATCGGCTCTGGGGGGCGGGTTTTCTTCCCACCCAACACCAAGGCGTCAAGTTCAGGAACTCGGGCGACCCCGTCCTGTACCTTTCCGATCCCAAGGGAATCGATCGCAAAATGAGGCGGGGCATGCTCGATGAAATCGCAAGCTTGAACCGCAAGGATCGACAAGTGGTTGGTGATCCCGAGATCGATGCCCGCATTTCCCAGTACGAAATGGCCTTTCGCATGCAAACCAGCGTGCCCGATTTGACCGACGTGTCCAAGGAACCTAAACATATATTAGAAAGCTATGGACCGGACGTTCTCAAGCCCGGAACTTATGCTGCGAACTGCTTGCTCGCCCGACGCATGGCGGAGCGCGATGTTCGTTGCATCCAGCTCTTTCACATGGGCTGGGATCATCACGGGGGACTCCCGAATGCAGTGAAGGGGCAGTGCCGAGACACGGACCAACCGACAGCCGCCTTGATCGCCGACCTGCGTCAGCGCGGCTTGCTTGAAGACACCTTGATCGTTTGGGGGGGTGAGTTTGGAAGAACGATTTATTCGCAAGGCAAGCTTTCCGCTACCAATTACGGCCGGGATCACCATCCCCGTTGCTTTACCGTATTTCTGGCCGGAGCCGGAATCAAGAAAGGCTTCACGCTTGGGGCAACGGATGACTACTGCTACAACATTACGCAGGACCCCGTGCATGTTCACGACTTGAATGCCACCATCATGCACCTGCTCGGAGTCGACCACAAGAAGCTCATCTATAAGTTTCAAGGCAGAGACTACCGACTGACCGACGTTCACGGCCATCTCTTGAAGTCGATTCTATCATAAAAACATCTGACTCGGGCCAAATTAGATGTGGCTGTCTTCGTAGCCTGACTATATGGCTGATTCCAGAATGACGCTCCGCCGTGCAGTTTGCATCTTGTTGCTTTGCCATGCTCCGCTCATGGCGCAAATTGATTTCAACCAGCAGATTCGACCGATCTTGTCGGACAAGTGCTTCAAGTGCCATGGTCCGGATGCGAAGAACCAAAAATCGAAACTGAGGCTTGATTCATTCGAGAATGCCACCAAGTCGCATGGCGGTGTAATTGCCTTGGTTCCTGGCAAGCTGGAGGACTCCGAAATGCACTGGAGAATCCGCAGCGATGACTTGGATGAGGTGATGCCACCGCCAAAGGCCAAACTTCCCCTGACTAAACGGGAAATGGACTTGCTCGACCAATGGATTAAGGAAGGCGGAAAGTATGAGACACATTGGTCTTTTCAGCCTTTGCCCGCCAAAACTGAAATTCCCCAAAGCAAGCACCCAAGACCGCGAAACGAAATTGATCATTTTATTGCCAGAAAGCTCCGAGGAACCAAACTCTATCCTAGTCTCGAAACTGATAAAGCAACCTGGTTGCGCCGAGTAACCTTCGATTTGACCGGATTGCCTCCGACTCTGAGCGAAGTCGACGCCTTTGAGATCGACACCTTAAAGGGTGCCTTCGAGAAAGTCGTGGACAGGCTTCTGAGTTCGGACGAATACGCCGAACGAATGACCTCCGAATGGATGGACGTGGCCCGCTATTCCGACACTTATGGTTATCAAGTGGACCGGAACCGCAATGTCTGGCCGTGGAGGGATTGGGTCATCCGGGCCTTTCAAAAAAACCTTTCCTACGAC
>CALBIN010000393.1 GCA_937893275.1 uncultured Opitutia bacterium
GGTGAAGTTTTAGCTTTCGGATGACATCTGCGAAGAAAACCTTTTTCAAGATTCTAGGTGGTCGTTCGGACGCCAATCTACCCTTTGCCGACTTGGTCGCATTGGTAAAGAGATTGGGATTCGACTTGCGAACCAAAGGATCTCATCACATTTTCAAT
Organism: uncultured Opitutia bacterium; assembly: GCA_937893275.1. Classification (GTDB taxonomy): domain Bacteria; phylum Verrucomicrobiota; class Verrucomicrobiia; order Opitutales; family Seribacteraceae. The sequence goes on from CALBIN010000393.1 coordinate 159, forward strand.
AAAGACGGTGTTCGAGAAATACTTAATTTACAATCGAAAGACGGAATGGCTAAACCCTATCAAGTTAAGCAAGTCCGCAATGTCATTTTAAGATACAAGCTGGGAGACTACGACGATGCATAAATACGAAATCATTACCTACTGGAGCGAAGAGGACGGATCTTTCATTGCCGAAGTACCCGAACTTGCAGGATGCATGGCGGATGGAGCCAGTCATGAGGAGGCCGTGCGCAACGCCCATCGGGTTATTGACGAATGGATTGCTACGGCCAAGGAACTCGGTCGCGACATACCTGAACCCAAAGGGCGTTTGACCTTCGCGTAGCCAAGTTTCCGGCCTGCGCGACTTCCGAGCGATTCTCGAGCGGCGCGGTTACGGCCATGACGATCTCGAAGGCATCTTCCACAAAAACTTTCTCGATTTCCTCAAAAAGGCGTGGACTTGAAGCATTCGGGAACGAAGATTTTCAACTTATGAAACCATTCCTTCCATTCTTTCTAGTAGCCTTTACCGCCTTTGCCGTCTCCTTGAGCGGGGCCGATTTCTCAATCGAGAAAACCAAGGGCGAGGGGCTCCGCATCCTGCACAAGGGCAAACCCTTTGCCGAGTACGTCGTGGATCAGGCGAACAAGCCCTACCTCTATCCCGTTCACGGGCCCACGGGAGCCGCCATGACTCGGAACTATCCCATGAAGAAAATCGAGGGCGAGCGACACGACCACCCCCATCATCGTGGCATCAACTTCGGGCACGAGGGCATCGGTGGTGCGGACTCCTGGTCGGAACAATTGACGTGGGACGAATTGGGCAAGAACCCCAAGCGAGCCAAACTCGTTGCGGATCGGGTCAAGGCTCTCGGCAGCATCAAGCACCGGTCCTACGATAAGCTTGTCGCCACCGACGAGCATGCCCTCGTCGTCGAGCTTTGCGATTACTTGGACGCCTCGGGCAAGACAGTGATTTCCGAACAGCGCCGCATGACTTTTCGCGCAGGCAAGAATGTTCGCTCCATCGATTTCGATCAGGAACTCGTCGCCTCTGCGGGTGACGTTCGCTTCGAGGACAAGAAGGACGCCGGGCTTTCCATTCGCGTTCCCACGAGCATGGACGTCACGTCCAAGCTCGGGGGCACCATTGTCAACAGCAGGGGCGATCGGGATCTAGCCGCTTGGAGCAAGAAAGCCAAGTGGTGCGACTACAACGGCCCCGTGAATGGCAAACGTCTCGGCGTGGCCATCCTCAATCACCCCACCAGCTTCGGGCATCCCACAGGTTGGCACGTTCGCACCTACGGCTTGTTCACGGCAAACCCGTTTGCCTCGAAACAGTTCGACAAGAACGCGCCTGATGGCGGCTTTACGCTCAAGGCCGGCACCCGGATCAAGCTTCGGCACCGCATCCTTTTTCACAAGGGAGATGAGAAGCAGGCCAAGATCGCCGAGGCTTACGAGGCTTATGCCAAGGAATCCAAGGAGTGAGAAAAGCGGTCTCTTTTCTTGCCCTCTCATTCCTCTGTGGAGTTCCGGCCGAGGCAGGCGACCCTACGATTTGCCGCTGGACTTATCTCCCGCCGACAATCGACGGCAAGGGCGACGATCCCGCTTGGAAGAACGCGCAAAGCGTAGGGCCTTTTCAGCGGGCGTGGGATAAGGACCCCGCCAAGCGCAAGCCACTCACCGCGACCGAGGCCAAACTCTGCTGGGATCGGGACAACCTTTACTTCTTCGCCCGTATGGAGGACGGCGACCTTTTTGCGGAGAAGACCGAGCACGACGCCGATCTTTGGTTCGACGACGTGTTCGAGCTTTTCTTCAAGCCATCCGCCGGGTTTTCCGGTTACTACGAGTTCGAGTTCAATCCTCGCAATGTCGTCTTGGATATTTACTTCCCTCAACGCGGACTGGATGACCTTCCCCGCTTGAAGAGCGACTTCCCTTTTCACCTCGAGACGGCGGTGAAGCTTGAAGGCACCCTGAACAAAACTTCAGACAAGGACAAGGGCTGGACCGTGGAGGGCAAAATCCCGTGGAGCGATTTCATTCGAGCAGGCGGTCGACCGCGGGCAGGCGACGTTTGGAAATACGCCGCCTGCCGTTACGATTACTCGGTCGATTTCGAAGGCCCCGACTTATCCTCCAACGCGCCCTTGCAGCGCCTTAGCTTTCATCGGTACGAGGATTACCTCCCCCTGCTTTTCGAGGGCCCGCAGGGTGATCACCCGAAAAGGCCCTTCGGTCTCACTTCCCTTCCGCCCGTCAAGGGAATCCAAGTGAAGGGGCGTCCCGGGAAGCCCCCGCTCTACTTCCCGCAAAACGCTTATCCGAAATTAAGGGGTTTGGGCATGCCCATCTCGGTCGCGGCCATTCCCAACGCCAACGTGCTTCTCGCCATTGCTCAAGACAAGGCGTACGGCCCCACCCGGATCATTCGCTTCGAGGACAAGCTCGACGTAGAAACCTTCGAGCTCGTCCTGAGCCAAGAGGGCACGGCCTACGATTTCGCCTTTCATCCGCGCTTCGCCGAAAACGGTTACCTCTTCATCGGTTGGAACGACGGCAAAGCTACTCGGATTTCTCGCTTTCGTCTCGACCCTTCCACCTACGTCATCGATCCCGATTCCGAAGTCGTCTTTCTCACTTGGGATGGAGACGGGCACAACGGCGGCGCCATCGACTTTGGGCCCGACGGCTATCTCTACGTCACCACGGGTGACGGTTCC
>CALBIN010000394.1 GCA_937893275.1 uncultured Opitutia bacterium
CTAGGATGACGGCTGGGCCGTCCTCTCGGGCGAATTTCAGGAGGAGGTCGAAGACTCGATCGGAATTGGCGGCGTCGAGATTGCCCGTGGGTTCGTCGGCCAAGATGAGGTCGGGGGAGTTGGCGAGTGCTCGAGCGATGGCTACACGCTGTTGTTCGCCTCCGGAGAGCTTGTTTGCGAAGCGGTCCGCCTTGTCGTGAAGGCCTAGTTCCGCGAGGAACTCATCGGCTCGGGCGTGAGCCTCTGCCATCGGTTTGCCCGCCTTTCGGAGTGGCAAGGCTACATTTTCTCTCGCAGTGAATTCCTTAATTAGAAAGTGAAACTGAAAGACGAATCCAATACTTTTGTTGCGGAGAGCGGTGCGAGTGGGATCGTCGGCCTCAGCCATGGGATTGCCACGGAGGTATATTTCACCTGAGTCGGGACGGTCGAGTAGGCCAAGCAGATAGAGCATTGTGCTCTTTCCGCAACCCGAAGGCCCGACGATGGCGGTTACCTCCCCTGCCCTCGCCTCGAAGGATACGCCCCTGAGGGCCCGCACCCTGCCCTCGCCTTCCCCGAATGAATGGCTGAGGTTTTCGACCCGAAGGATTGGGTCCTTGCTCTCTTTTTGATCGTTCACTAGGTTTCGCGAATGATTTTGGCTGGTTCTATGCGAGCAGCCCGGCGGGCCGGTATCCAACTGGCCACACCCACTACGACGATGGCGATGGCTACGGCCCAGATGTAATGGGAGACGTCCCAGTTCACCACGAAGCTGTCGGTGGAGAATATGCCTCGTATGCGGAGGGGTATGCGTGAGATACCGTAGGTGGCGGCAACGGCGAGGAGGCAGCCGAGGACTATGCCCAAGGCAAGCACGAGAGCTCCTTGCCAGAGGAATATGCGGGAGACGTCTCCGGGAGTGAAACCCATGGAACGGAGGATTGCCACATCGCGTGTCTTTTCGATGACCATGATGGCGAAGACATTGAACATGCCCAGACCGGACAAGAGGATGATGGTGGAGACAGTAATGGCGGAGGAGACTCGGAGGGCTTTGAATACGTCGAGCCATACTTTTTCCCGTTCCTGCCAACTGACCACGCGGTGCGCGAAAGTCTCCTGCATCTGGGCGGCCAAGGCAGGTGCGTTTTCGGGTTGGCGAATCGCTACTTGAAAGACTGAGCCACCGTGCGGTTTGCGGAGAAAAGAGCGGGCGGTGGATAGATCGAGGTAGATGCGACTTTTGTCGATTTGGCTGACGCCCGTCTCGAATATGCCTGCAACTCGAAGGTTCAAGGACTCGTGAGAACCAGCGAGAATAACGCGATCGCCAGGCTCCAGTCTAAGGCGTTCGGCGATGCGATTGCCTACAAGGATGCCGAGTCTGTCGTCCCTGAAGTTTTTAACGCTGCCGTTGATCACCTGATCCTCCAAGTCGGATACTACAATATGGTCACTTGCCCGTATGCCGTGTATGCGAACGGAATGAGAGCGAGAGCCCGTGTCCAGTACACCGGAACCCTCCAGTATTTCCGAAACACCCGTAACTCCAGTGAAATCAGCGGTCGCCTTTCGGAGTTCTTCGGGGTATTCGACACCCTCAACATATCGGGCTCCCTCGCGAGAATGGAAAACAAAACGAGCCTGACCATCTTCTGACACCTTGGTCACAGTGCCGTGGATGTCTTGAAAGCGATCAGAAACCCGAATGGCGCCATTCGTTCCGAGAATAGTGCGAATGAAGAAAGCTTCGAAGCCGGATGTCTGGGCTTGAGTGACGACGAAGAAAGCCACGCCGAACACGATGCCGAGCAAGCTCATTCCCATAGCCCGTCTTCGGGCCATAACGTATCGGAGGGCGACTTGAAGAGACAGGCTCACTTGCCGCCGGCGGCGACAGGCTTGACTTTCTGGCCGTCGCGAAAAAGGTGTGGGGTTTCCACGATTACCTGTTCACTTTCCTCCAGTCCATCGAGAATCTCGGCGGTGAGCAGATTCCGGGCCCCTACCTTTACCTCGCGTGCTTCGGTTATCCCGTTCTTTACGACAAACACGGCGGATCCCATGAGCGCCTTGCGAGGTACGACGAGAGCATCTTTTCGTACGGACTTTATAATTTCGGCCCGACCCGAACTTCCAGGAGTGAAGCGTTCGTTGCCACCCTCAAGTTCGACGTACAACTTTCGGCGACCGGATGCGGGGTCTACCGTAGGAGAAAGACGGGTAACGTTTCCCTCGAATATTTGGGCTCCCCGGGACAAAAGCGTAACTGCGACTGACTGCCCCTCCATCACTCCGCCAAAGTCTTCTTCGTTGAGGGTCACCGCAATCAGGCGATTGTTAGAGACGACTTGACCAAGATGGGCACCGGGGAAAACCATGTCGCCTGGTGCAACAAGAGAAAGGGTCATGAGTCCGGAAATGGGACTACGAATTTTCGTTTTTTTCAGGTTGGCCAGTAACCGTGCTTCCTGAATACGAAAAGTTTTTGATTGTTCATCGTTGGTAATCTTTTCTTGGGCCAACTGAGTTTCCAATCGTCTTACCAGACTTTTCTTATTCTCGAGGTCGGACAATGGCAATTTGCCTTGTTCTGCCAAGGCGTTCCAAGCTTTCATTTCGCGTTTTTCCGTTTCCAGTTGCATCGCAATTGCCGAACCTGCTGCGATACGTTTTTCTTGGTGCTCACGGGCGACGTACAGTTGCTTCAATGATCGCTCGTCTTCGGTGGCATCGAGAGTGAGCAAGGTTGAATTCTCTTCCACGGCAATGGGCTTCCCGTTGGGCAACATGCTTACGTTAGTCGCGATTCCCGAAACTCTCGAACGCAGATCGTGAGTTCGTTCCGCAAGTACTAGGACATTTCCCGGAACGCCATCACGAACCATTCCTCTCGAGACGGGTTTCACGATTACCTCGGGGATTGCACTCGCGATTAACCACCAACCAAGTAAGGATAATGCCCCCAAGGGCAGAGCAACTTTAAGCAAGAGCTTCATGGAGTACGAACAGAGAGCCAGTCCCTGAAAAAAGAGCATTAAAGCCGCGAATCTTCAAATTGTCAAAGACTGGTTACTAATGAGTTTTTTCCATGTACCGGTTGAACTGCGCTCGTACGTTTAGGTAGTCGACCACGGTTCGAATAAGAGAAAGGCGGCTTTGGTCGTGGGCAAGGCGAGAGGAGAAGAACGCATCCGGGGTGATCCTGTTTCGATCAAATTCAATGCGACTCTTTTCAAAGCGGTCCTCGGACGCGGCCAACAGTTGGCGACTTGAACCGATTGTCTGGGCACGTGTTACCAAGTATTCGCGCAAACTCCGGACTTCCAATTGGAGGTGCCTTGTTTCCCTTTCAAGTTGAATTTCGTATCGTCTCTTACGAGCCATCGCTGCACGCTTTTCACCTCGACTTTGCGATGCGTCGAAAAGGGCCCAGTTTGCTTCAACTCCGATAAGAAAATTGTTTCGATCCACTGAGGATCGACTGTCGGGAAGGTCTATCTTGTCCTGATGAAAACCTCCGATCAAGTTCAGTTTTGGGCGCAAGCCGGACTCGGCTATGATGATTCGTTGGTTTTCGGTTTCTATGGCACTGTCGATGTTTTCCAGTGCAGTCGAAGTCGAACTGCTCGCGAGAATGGGAAGGTTGAGACCAAATCGATGTGTTTTGGCAAAGTCGCGAAAATCGTCCGAAATAGAAAGGTCGAGGACACCCACACTTCCCGACTCCTCCATGAACATTCGGGTGTTGCGGGCAAGTTTTCGTTTCATTTCCGCAAGGTTTATCCTTTGTTGGAGTACTATGATCTTTGCCTCCGAAACGGATAATTCCGTAACGAGACCAAGGCGCATGCGCTCTTTCATTCCATCTAGATTGGATTCAGCTAGTTCCATACTTCTACGAGTCAACTCGATTTCGTAGGTGGATAGAACGAGTCCGAGGTAATCAACACGGATACGATCTGCAAAGTTTCTTCTGAAATCGGAAAAAGAAGCGGAACTTGATGACTCGGATAATTCCGCTACTCGACTTCCTGCCCGTAATGCTCCCCAGTGGTAGAGAGGCTTACGAACATATGCGGAAGCCAAAAAGCGGTATTGCTGGTAGTAGTTGGCATTTGGGCGGTTCTCGTAAAGGGAATGTCCGTTCAAGCCAACGGAGAGGCGAAATCCACGCTTGGAGTCGGCTACCATACGATTGGCGGTAGCCTCGTTCACCTTTTCACGTTCCTCTAGAAGAAGAGGGGCTTTTCCTTCAACACTATTCAAGACTTTACTTAGAGAAGGAAAAAATGATTCGGCGGTTTCAACGAAAGCCGGTGAAGTGTCATTTGCATCCGTTGCTTGCCCAAAGGCCAATGGATGCACAAATATCGAAACAACCGATGTAATCAGGATGTAAAGAAAACGGAACATTTCTGAAAGTGTGAAGGGTTAACCTCAAACACTCAACGAATAACGAACTGGCGATACTTTCTATCAGCCCTCGCACGATGGGCGAGGAGTGTAGAGTTGTTCAGTCGCCCTTGAAGGCATCTTTGTACAAGTCCTTCAACTGGTCACCCGTCCATTGTTCTTTTTGAGCGGTGGCTTCATCCCGGAAGGTAGCTACCTGTTCTTCAGTGACCTCGGAGGCAAGGTTCCCCCAAGTCATGCGAGCATATGAGACGACACTGGCGATTTCTCGATCATTCAAAGGTTGTGGGGGCATGTTAACTGTAGCCACAGTGCCATACTTCTTACCAAGGACTTCGATTTCGCCTTTCAATCCTTTAAGAACGATCTTCGAGATGATACCAGGGTCACTAGTGACCCATTTAGATCCGACGAGGGGGGGGAACAAATCCTTTCCCATTCCATCGGGGTTGTGGCATGAGGCGCATTGACTGTTGAATAACTTTTTCCCACTGGCCAATTTCCTTTCAACTCGATTGGACTCAATTTCTTCTGGAGTAAGATCAATGTCAGGTGGTGGAAGATGTAATTGAAAGTCGTTAGTGGTGTGTGCGAGTTGTATGGCACAAAAGAATATCAAGCATCCGAAAAGAAAAACGAAAACCAGTGGTGCCTGAATAAAGTGCTTGGTCGGTGGGTGTTTTTCTCGACCGAGTTTGGCATGTACTTCAACGAGATCG
>CALBIN010000395.1 GCA_937893275.1 uncultured Opitutia bacterium
TTCAGAAAAAGCGGTGGATGCTTCGTTCATGGTATTGGGCAAGGATCGACTTTGGTATTTCGACCTCCAGCGCAAACCCTTTACCGGGAAGGCCGAGTCATTCCACGAAAACGGAAAGAAAAAGTTTACTGCAAATTATGTGGCCGGTGTTTTCGATGGTGAAGTGTTGGGGTGGTTTGCCGATGAGAAGCCCGCCAGCAAACAAGCATTCGCCAAAGGTAAACCGATTGGTCTGTCCCAACTATGGTATTCGAATGGGGATTTGCGAAAAAAAGCTACCTTCAAGGACGGTTTACTAGAGGGAGAGGCCACGGAGTGGTATGAAAACGGAAAACTCAAGGAACAAGTCACTTTTCTCGAAGGAAAGAGAACCGGCGATTACAAGGCATGGTTCGCTGGCGGAGAAATACGATTGGAGTGCGGCTTCAGGAAGGATCGCAAGCATGGGCCCGAAGTGGAGCGTTCTGTTGACGGATCAACTTTGCGTAAGGCGACCTACGAAGACGGTCGTCTTCAAGGTGAACTGAATGAATTTTTTCCCGACGGGAAAAAACATGTATTGGAAAACTACAAAAATGGCGTTAAAAATGGCCCTGTTCGCGAATGGTGGGCCAATGGGAAAATAAAACTAGAGGCTACCTATGTGGACGGTAGGCATGAAGGTGTTCACGTTGCGTGGCGAGAGGATGGTTCAAAACGGGCCGAGGGCATTTATGCGGATGGGAAACTAAATGGATTGCTTCGCGAGTGGAACTCGGACGGGAAGCTCATCTACAAGGCGAACTTTTTGGATCATAAGCTTCACGGTGAATATTTTCGCTGGAATGAAAAAGGTGATCTGGTCGTCAGAAAAGTTTTTGAAAAAGGGAGAGAAATGGCTCGGGAGTTTGGGCCGGGTGCTACTGATGGCTTGAAAAAGGGAGAACGCGCTCCAAAGGATTAAACTTACTTCGAATGTGTTTCTCGGTTCGTTGCTCTAGCCAGCTTTGAATGTGCCATTAACCCCAGCAATACCCCCAATAGGTTCATAATCAGATCGCCCGCTCCGGGAAAGCGTTTTGGCACGAAGTATTGCCCCATTTCATTTAGAACGGCATAGGTGAATGAAATCCAAGCGGCCGCGACTGCCCACTTCGCCCCAGGCTTAGGTCCTCCAAGGTACCAAGACCATAGCCAAGCTAGCATGGCAAATAAGGGAAGGTGACTCAAGTCTTGAGCCCAGTAGGGGTAGCCAAAGAGCTCTTCGGCAAACCTTTCCAAGAATGCCGGTCCGTCCGCTTCGCGAATGATGTCGGGTTTGGGGATTCCTGTAAGGAGTTGAAGGAAAAGCAGGTATCCTATGGGAAGCGCTATCCACGCACGTTTTCGGGGTTTTCTTGACCAGAACTCTAGAAAATCGCGTATCATCGGATTGCCATTTCGCCTAAACTTTGTTCCAAGGCAATCCGATATCGAGTCTTGGGCTTGATTCCTTCGGCTGTCATGATTAGTGAAAGATTCAATATCGTAAACATTATGCCAATCTACGAATTCTATTCTCCCGATTCGCGAAAAATCTATTCGTTTTTCGCTCGTTCCCTATCCTGCGCTGAAAAAGTGCCTCTTTGCCCGGACGGAAAAAAATACCGTATGCGCAAAGTGATTTCAGGTTTTTCCATTACTGGAAAAAGAGAGGAACCCGAGGAACTGCCTCAGGTGTCGAATGATCCGGACGATCCCTTTGCCGGGATGGACGAATCAAAAGCGCAAGCGGCTATGCAAGAATTGGAAGGGGCTATCGAGGGTATGGATGAAGAGAATCCCGATCCTCGCCAAATGGGTCAACTCATGCGTCGCATGTGCGATTTGACCGGAGAAAGCATGGACGAGCCGATGGAGGAAGTTGTCCGCAAACTGGAGGAGGGAATGGACCCCGACGAATTGGAGGATCGGATGGGTGATGCCTTCGGTGACGATGCCGCAGAGGGCGGGATGCCGGGAGTCAGTCCGGATGCAGGAGAGGCTGATGAATCCGGAGCAAAGTCCAAACTTCGAAGGCTGATGCGTCGCCCGCTAGTTCGTGATCCCGAACTTTATGAGTTCTCCGACTACTTGGATAAATGAGATATCGGGGGATTGTTTATTTTGTTTTTTCGATAATTTTGCTTTTTGTTTCAAGCTGTGGGTCGGATACCGAAACACAACCTGAACCAAAATCCGAATGGAAGGGAGATGCTTCAGCGTTTACTGAGAATTTTGAGTTTCGTGGGGTAGCAACTGATTCGCTTTTGTATGAGAAGAGCCAAAAGATTCCCTTTTCCGGAAGCTTGGAAAGAAAACAGGCTAACGGTGACCTTTCCAATGAACACTATTCGACGGGCGTTAAACACGGTTTGCAAGTTAAGCATTCATTAAGTGGAGCGCGCTCAGAAGCCACTTTTGTGGAGGGTGTGCTTCATGGTGATGTGGTGACTTATGACCGCCAAGGCCGAGAAAGGACTCGTATGCACTACGTTCGTGGAACTTTAGCCAAATTGCTGCCTTCCTCTGAAACCAACGGCAGCAATATTGATTGAGAGGCGAAAGCTATCCTTTACGTTTTCTTGGTTTGACGAATTCTCTGGTGGCTCTTCTAGCCGCTCGTTTCCTGCTGCTTTCGGAGGCGTTTTCATCCTCTATCAGCGGAAGAAAAATATAGAACGTAGTGCCTGAACCGATTATGCTTCGGAAACCGATCAACCCCTTGTGGTCTTCGACGTAGAGTTTCGCATTATATAAGCCAAAACCCGAACCTGAATCGGATTCCTTGGTAGTGAAAAAGGGATCCAGAATCTTGTCGAACAGTTCTTCCGGGATGCCTTCACCGTCATCTTTTAACGCGATTTCGGCTCCAAGAGCAGGGGCTTTTCGAGATTCTCCATAAGCACCGTCCATTATTTTTTCCCCGCGCTTTACACGGCGAAGTGAAATCTTGAGACGCCCTGTTCTGCCGATGGCATCGCGGGCATTGATGGCGAGGTTCAGGATAACTTGGCGAAAACCGGTTTCTTCAAGATAAGCCGGGAGGGTTTCCGAACCGAAATCCGTAACGACGCGAGCGCTTCTCGGAATAATGATGCCCACAAGGTCCATCTGGTCTTTGAGTAGTAAGCGCAGGTCGTGTACGGCTCTAGGGGTAGCAGTTTCGCGATGCAGGTCGATTATTCGGCGAACCAGTTTTTGAGCTTGCATCGCGCTTTTTTTGATTTGGCCCATGCCGTTGGCCATCGGATCGTCTTTTTCAAGCATACCATGGTACAGTTCGCTGATAGAAAATATGCCTGCCATGAGATTGCTGAAGTCGTGGACCAAACCATTAGTTAAAGTCGCCAAGCCTTCTCGCCATACGGAGTGCGAAAGTCGGTGTTCGGCAATGGATTGTCTGGTGACGTCCAAAAATACCCCATCGTAGCTCAACAGTTTGCCGTTTGCCGTTATACTGGGCGTCCTGATGTCCATGAGGTAGATCGTCTGACCGATGGGAGGGATCTTGATTCGATAGATAAAACTAAAAGTTTCCGGTCGCTCACTGTGTTCATTAAGCCGTTTGAGGTAGTATTCCCTGTCTTGTTCGAAAATAAAATTGAGGAATAACCCGCCGTTGCGAAGAAATCCTTCGTGGTCATTTGGAAAGAGATTCTGAATGCCTTTGCTCAGATAGCTAAACGAGAGATCGGGACGTTGAGTGAAGAAAATACCCGGGAAATTTACCAAGTAGTCCGCCAGACGGGCTTCCGCCTTTTGCAGACGAAGGAATATTGCCGAGAAGGTTCGAGGATCGTTGGGTATATCTCCCACAAAAGCTTTCTTGAGGGATTCGTGGGGAGACAGAGACGGACTCATGACTACGGACGAAAAATCATCATAAGGTACGCAATTGACTTGGATCCCCGAGGCGGTGGCAATCCCTTCGGAAAACAGCGGCAAGAAACATGTGAATTCCCGAGAGTGAAAACGAGAGGGGAGTGTGTCTTTCCATCCCGGTTCTCTCTCCAGTAGCAGTGATCGAAGTTTTTGCCCTTTGCCTTCGCCTTCACGTAAACCTAGCCAATCCCCAAGGGAATCCTGATACCTGATGATTTTTCCCGCCTTGTCGATGGCGATCTGGGTGTTTTCAAAGGGTGGTGGTTTCAAGCTGTTTACCTTGTATGATGTATTATCATATCATACACTCTTCATGGGGTTGATAGGCAAGGAAAAGACTCGCCGTTCCTCCTTTTGGGTGTAGGGCGGAAAAATGTGCCTTGTGAGTGTGCCATCTGTCTTCTCCCGGATGGACGAAACTTTGCTAATCCTTTTATATCAATGGATTGCCCATGTGGTGCATATGTTGGCACGAGGATTGCAACGTGTGCGTCGACATGGCAGAACTACTCGACAATCTCTACAACCAAGAAAACTATCTCATCTCGAAGAAACTTCTCGACGCCACCCACCTTCGGCACGAGGCACTTTCGAATAATTTGGCAAACGTAGAGACTCCCGGCTTCAAGCGCAGGGATTTGCCCAAAACTTTTGCCGTTGAACTTCGTCGTGCAGTGGAACGGAAGGATTTTCGTCGAGTCAAGGCCTTGTTGCCACGCAGTCTTGAGGACAGGCAAGCCAAGCCCGTTCGTATGGATGGAAACACCGTTCAATTGGACGAGGAATTGCTCGCAATGAACCGAAACGCTCTGAACTACGAGTACCTCAGTCACGCTGTCGGTGGTTCGATAAAGACACTGAACTTAGCCATTAGAGGGCGAGTGTAATGTTTCTCCCGTTTTTTTACCTTACCTTTTAAATTAACAAGAAAATCAGATTATGGGCATGAATCTTATACCAGGAGTGGAGTCCACGGGAAGCGCTCTTTCCGCAGAAAAAATCCGCTTGGAAATTATCGCTCAGAATGTTGCGAATGCCAATACCACGCAGGATGCCAGTGGTCATGTTTATCGTCGCAAGGAAGTGGCTTTTGAGGAATACGTAGCATCTCCTGAGCGCCGTACTCCCGGCTATGTGGACGAAAACCTCTATCTTGGGGTAAAGGTTACCGACGTATACGATGACATGACTCCCGGTCGAATGATTTACAATCCCGGTCATCCTCATGCCAATGACGATGGAATGGTTCAAATGCCAAACGTCGATATTTCTCGTGAAATGGTTGATCTAATAAGTGCATCCCGCGCGTACGAAGCCAACTTAACTGTTGTGAAGACTTCTCGTCGCATGGCCCAGCAAGCGATCGCCATCGGAAGGTAACACTCAAGCCACAACTTTAATTTTCTTAGTTATGAACGAAATTGCATCACTTCCAAGCATGTCGGAACTGCTTTCGCAGAATCCTAATCTGAAACCTAACGCTTCCGTCGACCGCTTCATGCAGTCTAGTGAAATGGGAGCCAACCTCGGTTCCGAGTTCTTGCAAAATACCGGTGTGGCGACTGGTGTTAACGCCATCGACGTCGATCCGGTCAATCGGGTAACTGCACCTGGTTTTGCCGACATGTTCGAGAAGTTCATCAAGGGTGTGGATCGCAAGAAGAAGGTCGCCGCGAGTGAGGTACAGGACCTGATCTTGGGGAAGTCCGACAATATCCATGAAGCCATGGTCAAAGTCCAGGAAGCGGGAGTTGCCTTTAATTTAATGATCCAAGTCCGTAACAAACTTGTGGATTCCTATAAAGAACTCATGCGGATGCAGGTATAGTCCCATTGAACGCTCTTTAATTTGCCTTAAACTTTAAGCATAACTGTACTTTATCGAAAATAATATGAAAGAACGCTTTGATAAACTCTTGGAAATTTGGTCCCGAGTCACAATCGGCCAGAAAATTTCTCTCGTCGTTGCCGTCTTGGGGATTATTGGCCTGAGTGTCGGCATAATGAATTGGACGGCCGGCGGGACGAGCATGCGTCCCCTTGTTAGTGGCGCCGATTCCAAGGATCTGAGTGAGGTTGTGGAATTGTTGAAGAACAATCAAATCGAGTACGAGATAAGTGAATCAGGGGACGCGATCTTGGTTCCTGAAGATAAACGTGCTCAAATGCGCATGGAGATGGCGATGAAGGGTTTACCCAAAAGCGGTGATGTTGGGTACGAGATTTTCGACGAGGGTAATTTCGGCATTAGTGACTTTGTTCAGCGAACCAATTACACACGTGCCATTCAGGGAGAATTGGCTCGAACTATTTCGGCAATGGATGCTGTTCGTTCGGCCAAAGTGTTTGTTGTCCAACCCGAAAACAACCTGCTCTTGAGTGAAGATCCCAACGATAGACCCAGTGCCACCGTGTACGTTGACACCGGTGGAAACACCTTGGACAAATCGCAAGTGAATGCGATCCAGTTTCTAGTGGCCCGTGCTTCCAAGGGGGTTAATAAGAGTTTTGTCACCGTGGTGGATAATCAGGGCAACACTCTTTCCGATGAAGACGACGGTGGTGGCGTTGCCGGCGTGGCTGGTCAAATGATGAAAGCCTATGAGGCCCAAGAGCGTCGTTTGGAGAAAAAAATTGAGACTATGTTGAGCAAGATCGTTGAGGGGGGGGTAGTGGCCCGGGTTTCCGTGAATCTTAACACCGAGTCATTGACTTCACTGGATGAAAAATTCGATCCTGATGGGCAAGTGCCGCGCACGACAACTACCGATAAGGACGATGCCACCACTGTAGAGACCCAACCTCAGAATACCGCCACCGGCATGGGTGCCAACGTTCCGAATGTAAGTCAAGATGCCACCCAACAGGATCCGATCATGGCGGAGAGCAAGGAAAAGCGCGAATCGAAGACGACTGATTTCGAAATCAGCCGCACTGTGAAGGAAAGCGTACAGGAACCCGGCTCGATTATTGGACGCAGTGCAGCTGTTCTTATCGCAAGAGGGGAGCAACCTCGTTCTGAGGATGACATGACCAAAATAAAAGAGTCCGTAGTCAACGCCATCGGGGTGCGTTTCGATGAAAAAATTGGTATAACCGAGATTCCGACCTATGTGACAGTTCACGAAGTTGATTTTGTTTCCTCCGCCGGAGGACTTGCGGGAGAAACGCTCAATGAATTTCAAAACTTCATCGATACTTGGGGACCGCAGCTTAAAAACCTTCTCGGAGTGGTTCTCGCAATTGCCATTTTCATTGTTTTTCTCAGAATGCTTAAAAAGTTCAAGCCCAGTGATGCAGAGGTGCAAGTACTCGACGAAGTCGATGCCGATGCCTTGGCTGGAGCCCGCTCTCTAGGTGGTGGGTTAACTCCCGAATTGCTTAACGATCTGATACAGGAAAAGCCGGACAACGTGGGCACCGCCTTGAAGCGATACTTGGAAACAGGTGCTAGTTAATCGCTAAATGTTATAATTATTCGGAATACCTAAAGGAGACAGGTAAATGGACGCAGAGGTCGAAGAGGAAGAAAGTATTCAGGATCGCTACAGTCGGATGTCGCGAATACAGAAGTTGGCGTTACTCATGATCGCTTTGGGACCGCAAGCATCTGCTACCTTGCTGAAGCGGTTTGATACGAAGGATTCTGAGATTATTTGCAAGGAAATCGGCAATTTCCCCATCGTGGATCAAGAGTTGCAGGACTGTGTGCTGGACGAATTTTCGGAAATCATTGAATCGAGTGTAAGTTCCAATCTAGGTGGGATGGCCTTTGCCCAGAAGACATTGGAATTAGCCCACGGCGATTACCGTGCAAACAATATGATGAACCGTATTGCGCCTGTTCGGGATTCACTCGATTTCATGGACGACGTGAACGAGATGGAGTCCGGTCAAATTTACAATGTTCTTCGTTTTGAACAACCGCAGACAATTGCTTTTGTTTTGGCTAACGTTGATTCAGATAAAAGTTCCGAAGTGTTACTAATGATGGCCCCTCATATTCAGGAGCAGGTCATTGAACGTGTAGGCTCGATGGAGACTACTCCTACGGAGCAAGTTCAACTCGTTGCCGATACCCTTGGTCAGCGGATGAGTAAGAAGGAGCAGTCTCCACGTGTGAAGACTGGCGGAGTGAAGGCTGCGGCCGATCTTTTGAACTGGTTTGATAAAGAGGATGGCAAGGAACTTCTGAAAAATCTCGAGAAGCGAAACCCGAAACTTGGTTCATCTATTCGTCAGCGCATGTTCCGTTTTGAGGATCTTGTGCGTCTCAGTCCCGGCGACGTTGGCAAAGTCGTCAAGGAAGTCGATCAGGACGATCTTATCGTTGCTCTGAAGAACGCTTCTCACGAACTAAAGAAGCTTATTTATACGACCATGTCCAAACGGGCGGTTGAGGCGTTGGAGGAACAACTCGAATTCCTTGGGCCGAAACGTCTTTCCGAAGTCGAGGCAGCTCAGGACCGAGTTATTCAGGTCGTTCGCGAACTTGAGGAGGATGAGGAAATTATCTTGGATACTGGGGGAGGCGACGTTGTCGTACAGTAAGGTCATTTCTTTTCCAGAAGCCCCGAAGGCGTTTACGGTCGGTTTTGTTGGCGACCCTCCTGTTCCTGCCGGAGACGCTGCCGAAAATTCTCGGATTGCCCTAGAGCAGGGAAAGTCCGAGACCACCGCATTCTATCAAGAGGAAATCCGGAAACTTCGCTCCGAGTATGGTCAGAGGCAGAAGGACTTGCTCTCGGCGACCCAAGCTAAAGTGGATGATGTGTTGTCCGAACTTGATCGCCGTTTGCCGGATTTAGTGATCGGAATTGCCGAACGGGTTTTAGGACAGACGCCATTGGATCGCGAAACCGTCGAAGCCATCATCAAGAATATGGTGGCAGAGTTTTCCAATGATGATGAAAAGCTCGAAGTGTATCTTTGTGCCGATGACCTGAATCTACTCAAGGCTTTTGCCCGTGATGATGAAGAGCCTGCTCCGACCGAAGGGGAGGGCGAAGAAAGCGGTTTTGCTGGAGCTATAGCAGGTATTTTCGAGGGACTGGATGGTGATGATGCCTTACTCGAAGGCTATCCGAATGTTAGCTTTCATGAAGATCCGACACTTTCCCGTGGCGATTGCCAAATAAAAAGTCGTTTTGGCCTTCTCGATGGTCGCATCGCTACAAAACTTCGCAAATTTGAGACTGAACTCAAGGGAGAATGATTGCTTCCATTGGAGAGCGTCTCGATTTGATGGAGTCTGGTATTCGCGGGGCTCGCCCAGCGGACAAAGTGGGATCCGTCCGGCGAGTCACCGGCCTAATCATTGAGTCTGAGGGACCCGAGGTAAGCATTGGTCAAACCTGTGCCATTACCTCATCACGCCACGATGAGCGTACGGTGGCCGAGGTTGTTGGTTTTCGAGATAATATGGTCCTTCTCATGGCTTTGGAAAGTGTTCACCGCATTCATCCTGGTTGTCAGGTGACGGCGAAACCGAACAGCAACGAGGTGCCTTGCGGTTCGGCTTTGTTAGGGCGAGTAATCGACGGTATGGGTCGTCCACTTGACGGAAAGGGACCTTTGCGAGCCGCATCTCGTGAAGGATTCTTCGCCGAACCGCCGAATCCTCTTTCTCGTGCTTTGATTCGGCAGCCTTTTGCTACGGGTATCAAGGCGATAGATTCTTTTGTTCCTCTCGGTCGTGGGCAAAGGATCGGTATTTTCGCTGGTTCCGGTGTGGGTAAATCAATCTTGCTTGGCATGGTCGCTCGCGGGTCGGAGGCAGACGTAAATATAATTTCTTTGGTCGGAGAACGTGGTCGTGAGCTTAGGGAATTCGTAGAGAACGATTTGGGGCCCGAGGGCTTGGCTAAATCCGTCATCGTGATTTCCACCTCGGATCAACCCGCACCGATGCGTATCAGAGCCTCCATTCTTGCGACTGCCATAGCGGAAGGTTTTAGGGACGAGGGTTCGAATGTTCTTCTATTGATGGATTCCGTGACTCGTTTTGCAATGGCCCAGCGAGAAATTGGTTTGGCGGTAGGCGAACCTCCCGCCTCTCGTGGATATGTTCCTTCTGTATTTTCCATTTTGCCGAGGCTCTTGGAACGAACGGGAATGAGTGACGCAGGTGCCATAACCGCAATTTATACCGTACTGGTGGAGGGCGATGATATGAATGAGCCCGTAGCGGATGCGGTCCGCGGCTTTTTGGACGGTCACATTGTCCTTAGTCGTAAGCTCGCTAACGCCAATCATTTCCCTGCCGTAGATGTGTTGCGCAGTGTTAGTCGCTTGGATAGAGCAGTTTGCTCGGAGGAAGAAATGTCCCTTATCTCCGAGGCTCGCGACTTGCTCGCTCTTTATCGTCACAATGAAGACCTCATCAACGTTGGGGCTTATGTGAAGAATTCAAATCCTCGCATCGATCTTGCCATCGAGAAATATCCCGGAGTGGAAAACTTTCTCAAGCAACGTTACGATGATCTTCAAACCCGTGAGGACGCCTTCCGCAGCCTTTCGGAAATATTCTCGTGAGAGCTTTCCATTTTCGTTTGCAAACCTTGCTCAACCTTCGAGAGATGGCTCGCGAGGAAGCATTGTCCGCTTATGCGAATGCAATTCGCCAGCGCGAGTTGAATGAAGAAAAGCTCAACGATTGCCAAAGTCGCTTGGATGAGTTGCGCGAGGCAGTAGCTGCTTGTAGGACAAAGAGTTTCACAGGTGCTGAGCAAGCCAATTTTCAGCAGGCTGTAAATTTTGCGAAAGAGCGCTTGCTACGACAAAGAAACAAGGTGAACCGCGCCAAGCGAGTTGAGGAAAAGGTCCGAACGTCCTATGTAAAGGCGGATGGAGACGAGAAAAGTCTAACAAACCTTAAAGCCCGTAGGCAAGAAGACCATTTTCATTTTGAATTAAAAAAAGAGGAACGCGAACTTGAAGATGTGATTGGAGCCAGATACGCTTTCAAACCTACAACCTGAAACCACCCATGAATATACCGCCAGCTATAATTATCGTCGTAGCCGTCCTTTTGTCGTTTGTTGGATCCGGTGCCCTTGTTTTGATGAACAAGGACGCGCTCTTCAAGGAAAAGCCTGAAATCAAGGCCGAATTCACCAGTGTGGAGTTCGATGCGGACGACACTAGCTATTCTCCGCAGGAAACTCACTCTATGAATCAACTCTCCAAGGAGTTGAGTTCCCTTAAGGAGGAATTACTTGAACGTCAGCGTCAGCAAGATGCTCGCGAATCAGCCATCGCTCTTGATTTTCAAGAACTAGGAAAGCAGAAAAAGGAACTCGAAGATCTGAGGACGAACTTGATGAGCGAGATGAAGAGTTATCGGGATCAGCAAAATACGGAGCTAGATGGGGAAGGCTTGAAAATCGCCAAGGACGCGGCGAAGCGTTGGATTGAACAGGGTCCCGAAGTGTCGACCAAGGAATTGCAACAATGGAATTTGAACGGAAAGTTCGAGGAGGCGCTGACGATCTTTGAATTGATGAAAGCCGAAGACAAAGCCCCTATGGTTGCTTTCATGCACAATAGCGACGATGATGATCTTATACAGTTGGCCAATGCATTGACCATGCGGGATCGCACTCTTGCCCCCACGGGTTTGGGGACTGGTGCAAATTGATAGGGTTCCTGTTGTGCAAGTTTCTCCTTCAACCACTGCCGCGAACTCGGCTTCATCTGCACCTGTATTGCCACCTGCCTCGCAAAGCTCCACTGTAGGATCATTCGGTAGTTTTTGGTTGCCCGGAGATGCAGAAGCAATGAGGGGGCGTGGACCTACTTCTAGTCGGCAAAGGCAATCCGGAGGGAATCAGCAAGGGAAGAGTGGCGGGGGCGCCGATCCAGAAGTCACCAACCTTAAGCAAACTTTGCACAGTGCTCGTGGAACAGCGAAGCAGGCGTCAGCTACATCTAACGACAAAGCTTTTAATTCTCCCAAGCAAAAGTCGGCCAACATTCACCGCGGAGACTCGAAACATTTATCTAAACTGCCGAAAGCGAAGCTTCAGCCAGCTAGACTGCAGACACAAATCAATCGTGGACTCGCCACGGTTCGCCCAGCAGACAGTTTGTCATCGAACACTCTCGTCAAGGCACGGAGTCCGATGCAAGAAGCTAGTGCGTCTGAAAAAGGAGATAGGTATGTTCACCCTGATCACCAAGGGGATACGAATGATGGGAAGCGGCATGGCGCGAAACATGCTCAACAAGAGTTAGTGTCCGATTCAATTTCCAACAAATCAACAAACAAAGAGATCGATCGATTTGAGTTTCAAAATATCGCTGATGAAAAGGCGAATAGTGCGATCTCCTCTCCGCCGGCACAAACTCAATCAGGTAAAATCTCCGTACCCGAGAATTTGCGTCCTGTGTTGCCTGTTCTTACCGCACGAGTCGCAGTCTTGTCACGGGATGGGCGACGAGTTGCCCGTTTTGCTTTGGATTTGCCCGGAGGGAGTAAACTTGGCGTGAAGGTTGAGCTTGTCGGCAAGACGGTTCGTCTCGCTTTCATCACTTCGGATCAAGAATTACGCAAATCCCTTCGCTCGGGTTCGGGTCCTATTGCAGATTCCTTGGCAGCCTTTGGTTTTAGTTGCGAGGGTTGCTTGGTGGCATCCAGTTATCACGAGCTTGGAGATTCCGTTTCCAAAGCGGCTTAATTTGAATTTCAACCTAATTTTAAAATTTAGCGATTTTGCAAATGATTGAATCAGCATTAACATCACCGATAACTGACGCAAACCCTCGGGCAGACGGGTTCTCCGCAAATTCTTCAAGCAGCAGTAGCAATACGATGGGCATGGAGGATTTTCTTCAGTTGCTCACTACTCAAATTGCCAACCAAGATCCGCTCGAACCTATGAAGGATACTGAGTTTATCTCGCAGATGGCGAATGTGGCATCGCTGGAGAATCAGCAAAAGTTCACACAAAGCTTTACTCAATTTGCCGAATCTCACAGCGAGGTAGCCGCTCAAGCCTATCTTGGTCGCAAGGTAACAATCGAAACCGATAGCGGCGAACGCAAATCTTCCGTTGCGGAGGCGGTGGAGCGTGGCGATGATGGGCAGATTACGGTAACTGTAGACGGTAAGTCGTATCCCATTTCGAACATTGTCAGGGTTGAACTGGTCGACGAACCTGTATCTAAATAAATCCATCCAAATCTCCCCCATTCACATGATACTATGATAGCTTCCTTGCACAATGGAGTAACTGCTTTAAAGAGTCTTACGCAAGGGCTTCAAACACTTGGTAACAATATTGCGAATGTTAATTCTCTTGGTTACAAGGCTTCTCGAGTGAATTATTCCGACAATTTTTATCTTCACATTCAAGACGCCGAGTCTAGCGGTGGTGGTGAACCTCGTAATCAAGTGCAACAGTTCGGTACCGGCGTTCATGTCGGATCTGTCACCTCAAATTTCAATCAAGGTACCATAGATGTTACGGGACTTGATCTGGACTTAGCGATCGAAGGAGGCGCACTCCCTAATGCAGGTGGCTTTTTCGAGGTTACCGATCCAGCAACTGGCGAGTTGTTCTACACTCGTGCGGGTTCATATGAAACAAACATAGCTGGAGTGGTAGTGACCCGAGACAGATTTCGCTATCAACTTCAAGGTCAAGACGGCGCATTGCTCCTCGGGGCACAGGATGGCGAAACTTTACTTGCTCGCCGAGTGGAGGAAGATGGGAAAGTTAACCTGCTCGTGAATAAAGACGGTCAGGATACTCTACGTGCCGCGGGTCAAGTTAAGCTCGTAAACTTTTCGGCTCCGCAATATCTACGCCGTGTAGGTAATGGTTATTTTTCAAACGGTTTGGCGGGTCAGAATATAGCAGGGCAGTTGGATAATCCTGTGCCGACTATTGGATCTAATGGCAAAATTCGTCAATATGCCCTTGAACTTTCGAATGTGGATCTCACTAATGAGTTCGCATCTATGATCACCCATCAACGCTCTTTTCAAGCTGGTTCCCGAGTTGTCACTACATCAGATATGATACTCTCGGAAGCCATTAACTTGAAGCGATAACCGAATCTTTAACCTAGGTCTCGTTATGTGTGCACAAATCGACGAACTCCCTGACAGTCAAGACATTCCTGCTCAAAGTGGCGGCGGCAATTTGCTACCCGTGATAATTGGGATAATAATTGCTGTGGCATTATCTGCGGGAGCTACTTATTTCATTATACAATTGCTTAAACCTGAAGAGACTGAGAAACCGATAATCACTGAAGGTGGTCAACCGTTGGATATCGAACCATCAGGAGATGAGAAGTTCTATGAACTTAAGGATTTGATAACAAATCTAGGCGGACCAGTAAAGGCTAGGTACATCGACATTCAGCTTAAAATGGAAGGTCTGGCAGGAGACTTCGAGAAAATTCTCGAGCAAAATGAACACCGTATTAGGGACAAGGCTCTCACTATACTTGGCAACTACACTTACGAAGATGCTCAACTTGATGGATTTCAGGAGCGTGTTCGCATTGATCTTAAAAAAGGTTTTTCCAGTGTTCTGCGAAAATATCGTGATGGTGAGAGCGATCTGATTCGGCAGATTTACTTTACCCAATTTGTTATCCAATAAGTTACTAGGTCTTGCTCTTCTAGCTTTGACCAAAGCATTTTACACTATTTAGACCGATGTCCAACGATCCATCACTCGAAGACGAGAGCTTCGACATAAGCGAAATCGAGGGCACTGGAATAGGGCAACCCATCTTTCGTTGTGACGGTGAGCGTTTTGCTGATGACGCCGAAGTCAAGGTGAAGAAATACGATTTTACCAATCCTATCGTACTTACCGAATCTGATTTAACCAAACTCAAGACCAAGAGTGAGCAATTCGTTTATTACTTGGCGGGGCATCTATCGATGTTTCTTCGAACGGAGTTCAACCTCACACTCGAGGATGTATCGGAGGATTTATACAGTAATTTCACTCAGTCGGTTAAAGTGCCTTCATGTGTAACTCTCTTTAAAATTCAAGAATTAAACGGGGTTTGCCTGCTTGATGTTAACTCCCACCTTGCTTCTACGGTAGTAGATCGAGTTCTGGGAGGGCGTGGTTCTACCACTCCGGAAGAGCGTGGACTCACTGATATCGAAAAAGCCTTGGTGGATGATTTCAACGTCATTATTCTGGAAGAGTGGTGCAAGCAGTGGCAGGATCTCATGACCCTTCATCCATCCATCATCGGCAATGAGACCAGCGGTCGGTTTCTCCAAACGTCTCCACCCGATGCAATGGTGTTAATTTTAAATATGGAAGCTTCGTTCGGAGATGTTACGGGGCCAGTTAGGATCGCTATTCCATATTATACGCTTGAACCTCTGATGACCCGAATGCTCGCCCCGGACAAAAACTTGGAGCAGAGTTCGGCCAAACCCGCTCGATGGCAAGATGTCTACGATGGCATACTTGTCCCATTGTCGGCCGAGTGGGATGCTTTCGAGTTATCCGTTCGGGATCTTATGGCGCTGCGTGTGGACGATGTGGTAGAGATGCCTCCTCGACTGATCAGCGAAACTAAAATTAGAATTGAAGATCGAACGTGTTTTATCGGGGAAATCGGATTAGAGGGAGAGCAAGTCGCTTTTAAAGTGAACGAAAGTTGCATTGAGGCAAACAACCTATTGGGGAAAAGTCATGGATAGCAGGAAAATGGATATAGTGATGGACGTCAAAGTGAAGGCGACCGTACAATTGGGAACTGCAGAGCTCCCTATGAGAGAGGTCGTTGAATTGAGCCCTGGAGCACAGATTCAATTGAAGCAGAATGCGAAGGATCCTGTCGGTCTTTTAGTTAACGGTAAATTGATCGCTTACGGTGAAGTCGTCGTAGTGAACGATCGTTTTGGCTTGAAGATAACGGAGATTGTGGATTCCGCCACGTGAATGTTTCGCCATTTGCGATGCTTGCTTTTGTTGCAGCATCGCCACCTTTGGCAACCAGTGCATGGGCTTTGGATCTTTTGGCGGTTTCTGAAACACCACCACCACTAACAGGGGCCGGAGATTTATTGTGGTTGTGGGCCAAGGTCATTGCTTTTCTGGCCTTTCTTGGGTCGGGTGCCCTCTTGCTCAATCATTTTTACAAACGAAAGCGTTTCGGAGTGAGAGTCAATGCTACTGGGAAAATCCATCTCGCCGATACATGTGCTTTGGGCAATAGGCAGTTTCTCGTTGTGGCTGAATTTGAAAAAGAACGCCATTTACTAGGCGTGAGTCAGAATGCCATTAATCATCTTTCACAATTGAAGGATGCGAATGCTGCCGAGAATGATTTCGAGAAGGTACTTGGTAGTGCAGAGGAAAGTGGTACTCACTCTGGAGAGGGAATCCATTGAGACTTCCTAGCAGGCGTAGATGGCTCAACTTGTGTTTGCCGGTATTAGCGATTGCGTTTCTTTTACTGTGTTCGGGAGACGCCTTTGCTCAGACCACCGGAACGGGTGCTCCTGGTCTCAGAATAGATGTTTCAGGTTCAAACGACGAAGGGGATTTCGGTGTCGCGATCCAGCTCGTCGTCGCCATGACGATTCTGACTCTCGGACCATCTGTCATCATGATGATGACTTGTTTTACCCGAATTGTAATCGTTCTCGGTTTTGTTCGTAACGCGATTGGCGTTAATGCCGCTCCTTCCAGTCAGATTATAATTGGCTTGGCGCTCTTCCTCACCTTTTTCGTTATGGGTCCCGTCTGGAATCGAATCTATGACGATGCCGCGACGCCTTACATGGCGGGTGAAATGAAGTCTGGCGACGCACTTTTGGTCGCTACTGCTCACCTGAAGGATTTTATGATGAATCAGACACGGCAGGCGGACGCGCAATTCTTTTTGGAAATCTCCCGTCAAGGAGCTATGACGCGAGAAGAAATTCCTCTAAGCGTGGTCGTTCCATCTTTTGTCCTTAGCGAGCTTAGAACTGCTTTTCAGATGGGTTTTCTCATATTTATCCCTTTCATTATCGTGGATTTTATTGTGGCATCGTCCTTGATGTCCATGGGAATGATGATGATGCCTCCCGTTGTTATCTCCATGCCTTTCAAATTGCTTTTGTTTGTCTTGGTAGATGGTTGGTATCTGGTGATTCAATCGCTCGTTAATAGTTTCAACGTGGGCTAAGATAACCCAACGCTAAAGGAGAACAAAGTCATGACGATGGAAATGGCCGTCGATATTATGAGGAACCTCTTGCAGACGGGGCTGCTTTTGGCGGTTCCTATCTTGGGTACAGCGACTGTAGTTGGGTTGATCGTAAGTCTTATTCAGTCAATAACGAGTCTTCAGGAGCAAACCCTTACTTTCGTACCTAAACTGATTTGTGTTTCACTGGCGATTATTGTTTCGGCCAATTTCATTTTGCGAACATTGATGGAGTTTTGCGTTTCGATGTTGAACCTCATCCCCGCGATGGCACAATGACGATCGAAGCCTCCGATATTATCGTATGGGTCCTCGTTTTTTTACGAACGGGTGCATTCTTTATGGGCATTCCCTTGTTCGCAGGAAAGATGATTCCCAAACGCTTTCGCCTATGCTTTGCTTTGCTTTTGGCGATTTTGGTGAATCCTTTGGTCCCGGCGAACATCG
>CALBIN010000396.1 GCA_937893275.1 uncultured Opitutia bacterium
TTCTCGTTTGGCTATAGCGGAAACCTCGTGGCCTGACTACCGAGGTCCCAAGCAAGACGGTTCCGTCAATGGCGTGGATCTCCCGCTTCAATGGAGCGAGGACAATCAGGTAATGTGGAAAACGGTCGTTCACGGTCGTGGTTGGTCGAGCCCCATAGTTGCCGACAGCCAAGTGTGGCTCACTACCGCCACGCCCGATGGTCGGGAACTGCATGTCCTTTGTGTTGACGCCACCTCGGGAAAAATTCTCCTCGACCGCAAGCTCTTTCAAATTGCCAAGCCTCAATTCGCACACGCCTTTAACTCTTACGCATCACCTTCCCCGCTGATCGACAGTTCGCATGTTTATGTTTCCTTTGGTTCACCCGGAACCGCTTGCCTCGACCTAAAGACGCATAAGACCCTCTGGGAAAGAACAGATCTAGTATGCGATCACTTTCGTGGTGCGGGTTCATCTCCTTTCGTTTACGAAAATTTAATTATTCTCACCATGGACGGGGCAGACTACCAATACTTGATCGCCCTCGACAAGCTCACGGGCAACACAGTTTGGCGAACAGACCGTTCAACCGACTTCGGCGATCTCGATCCCAACACCGGCTTGCCCAAACGCGGTGGTGACTTCCGTAAGAGTTACGCCACTCCAGTCCTCGTGCAGGTCAAGGGACAAAGCCAACTCATCAGCCCCGGAGCGAAGGCTGTATTCGCGTATGACCCTCGCACCGGCAAAGAAATCTGGACTATTCGGTACGGCAACCATTCCAGTGCCGCTCGAACCCTTGTTGGCCATGAAATGGCCTTCATCAATACTGGCTACGGAAAGGCCGAGCTTCTTGGCATTCGCATCGACGGCAAAGGCGATGTAACCGACACGCACATCGTCTGGCGTCTCCGCAAGGGTGCCCCAAACAAACCTTCTCCCGTTCTTCACGATGGTCACCTTTACACTGTAACTGATGGCGGAGTTGCCTCCTGTATCAATCCCAAAACGGGCGAAGTCATCTGGCAGGCCCGCATCGGCGGAGAATATTCCGCGTCTCTTCTTTTATCCAAGGGAAATATCTACTGTTTTGACCAAGATGGAACCTGTTTAGTTTTTCAAGCCAACCCAAAGGAATTTAAGCAGGTTTCTAAATCGGAATTAGACGATGGATGCATGTCCTCTCCTGCGGTTTTTTTAAACTCACTTATTTTGCGTACAAAGACACATCTTTATCGCATTCAAAAAAGGGTAAATAAATGAATCGATTCCTTTTGTTAATCTCCTTCCTTACAACTTTTTTAGTAAGTTGCCAAGATGATGAATCAGCCGTTCAAAAATATGTTGCTCCACATGTGGAAACAGTACTTAAATCGGAATACAGCACATTGCTGGCTAAATATTTCGCAGAACGTGCCGACTTTAACGAAACCCTAAAGAATCTAAAATCCGAAATGCTTGCTGATGCGGAGAGCAGGCAAGCTACGATCGAGGCCTTGCAAGCCGATGGCATCCTAAAGCATGCGGAAATTTCGTCACTGAAAAACTCCCTTGCGGAGAACCAGGCAAAGCTGAATGACTGTAAAGAAATTGGCGTTGCTCTTCGGGCTGAATTAAAAGGGGCTAAAAATCTTGGGGCGTCCGAATATGCTGACATCTTCGAACGCTCTGGAAATATTTCACACGAACATTCGATTAGGCTCTTCGAGGTTTTTCTAGAAAAATATCCTACCGGTTCAGTCTCTCAAAAAGCTCAATCAAGAATTAATCACCATAAGAGAGAAATGGTTATCACAAAAAACCGAACATTTGCACGTCCTCTTCGCATTTGGCAAAGTCGTTTTCAGGCTGCCCGCCTGTCCACTTCCACTCAAGCTCTCTCAGCTCTAGAATCCCTAATCGGCCGAAAGGCTGACTCTGGCAAAAGAGGTTCTTCATCCGAATTTAAGGAAATCACTTATTTTTGGCGTGATTACATCTCCGATCTTGCTGGTGGATTTAGAGACCTCGTAGTCGAAACAGTGGACGACAAAATCACTAAGGTCTACTCCGGCGAAACGTTAAACAAGTAACAATCTATGCCTTCAAAGGCTGTATCCGATTCCCGACGTCTGAGCCAGATCACGGTCACGGGTCTCGTCGTGGCAAGCATGATAGGCACGGGGGTGTATACCTCTCTAGGGTACCAAGCAGACGCCCTTTCCTCGACAACCTCGTTGCTCCTTCTCTGGGTCGTCGGAGGTATTCACGCTCTTTGCGGTGCTTTTTGCTACGCCGAACTCTCTGCCGCCTTTCCGCGTTCGGGGGGAGAATATCACCTTCTTTCTAAGGTTTATCACCCATGTCTAGGTTTTCTCGCTGGCTGGGTATCCGTGACAGTTAGTTTTGCCGCTCCTATCGCGCTCGCCGCTATCGCCTTTGAGACTTATGCTGCTCCGCTGCTGCCATCCGTGCCGACCGGCAGTCTCGCCTGTCTGCTAATTTGCTTCATGACAATCGTGCACTGCCGTGGCGTTCAAACCGGTGCCCGAGCTCAAAACTGGCTCACGGGAGTGAAGCTCCTTCTTCTTTCTGCCTTCATTATTGCAGGGCTTCTCGTTCCTGCCGAAGAAGCAAACTTATCCACTACCACCACCCTCGATTTTTCCGAACTCCTCGGAGGCGGGTTTGCTGTGTCGCTAGTATATGTTTCCTATTCTTTCACGGGTTGGAATGCCGCCGTATATGTGGCAGGGGAAACTCGCAATCCCTCTCGCACGCTACCCATCGCCCTCCTTTCCGGTGTAGCCGTGGTGACGGTCCTTTATCTTTCACTTAACTATGTCTTTCTTCGCGTAACTCCTCTCGAGGAAATTCGAGCCCTCGAAAACAAGGAGGGAGTTGCGGCCCTCGGAGCACAACATGCCTTCGGAGCTCTCGGCAGTAATTGGCTCCGAGCTATCATCTCGGCAGGGCTTTTCTCTACGGTCGGGGCACTCATATTGACAGGTTCTCGCATCGCCACGTCAATCGGGGAAGATTATCCAGTCTTCGGTTTTCTCGCCAAACGCAACCAGCGAGGCGCCCCAATTCGAGCACTGCTTTTAATAGGGTGCGTGGCTCTTACCCTAGTGGTCACATCCTCATTTGAAACTGTCCTCGTGTATATCGAATTCATAACATTGATATTCACTTTCATGACTGCTGCCGGCGTCTTCGTGCTCCGAAGGAAGGCGACTAAGAAAGAAAGCCCTTTCCGCATGCCCCTGTTTCCACTAACTCCGTTCATCTACCTTGGAATTACCGCCTGGATAATCTGGCATGTACTGACCGAACGACCCGTGCAAGCTCTAGCGGGTTTGGGAACTTTGGCGATTGGCTCTATAGTCTATGTTTTGTGTTGCGACAAGAAATGAAGTTGTTCCAGGCAGTTATCATACAAATAGAACGCAATCAAAAAGAAGGTCGCACTGATCTACGGTTTCTCAATACTGCTTGCTTGCTATAATATGGTCTCTTAAAAAAGAGCCATTTATAAGATAAAAAACCGACAATATTCGCGTAATCATTCTAGATGCCTGCCTCGCGAAAAATTTAAAATATCAAACCTTATTAAAACCAGAAATATAATG
>CALBIN010000397.1 GCA_937893275.1 uncultured Opitutia bacterium
CTGCAAACAGGTCGTAAGATTATTAATAATTACGAGGACTCCGGTGGACTGGGCTCCATTACGCGTCTAAATTCAACGGTACTGAGAAATCAAGCGATTCAGCAAAACCTTCAAGGTTCGCTTTCATTGCTTCAGGCTCAGGACGGTATGCTCAAGGTCATTGGTGGTGTCCTTGACCGATCGGCAGAGTTGAAAACGAAGTTTAATTCCACAATGTATAATACCCATGAAAAGGCATACTACGACGAGGAATTCACGGAGCTGCAAAACGAGTTGCGGCAGATCGCTCAGTCCAAATGGAATGGCGTCAGTCTCTTCTCCACTCAAGACTCCAAAACTCTATTCGGTCAAGCTGTCGACGGTCAGACTATAGATCAAGAGTCAAGCGACGACGGAAGTGGCAATACACTTACCCTTTCCCGATGGGGCATCTATCACCTCGACCCAGATGATGAACCACCTCCAATTAAGAAAAAGTTCCTAGCTATGACGCTGACGGATGAAGCACAAGGAGCCCCGGATGGATATAACGGCGGCGGCGGGAAAGGCCAGGCAGGGTTCGATTCGGACATTACTGAATGGAACTCCTTCCTTTCCGATCAAGGAATTGAGGCCGAGATTGCTGTTGTTGTAAACGAAATGAAGCAGGGGCCAGGTGCGGCGCAAGATCCCGATGGCGGAGAGATTTTGCCCGCAGGAATGAATGAAGCAACTGACATGCCGACCTTTTCCAGGGTTTTTCGAGGAGCCGGCAGGGACGAGTATGCCCTTGACCCTGGAACGCCCACAATCATGCCGAACTCGGCCGACCAAGCTGATTTCCTGATGAATGCCTTCGAGCAGATGACAAACGGGGGGACTGAACTGCCTGACGCACTAGGAGTGTTTGTGGACAACTCAGGTTCCCTGGAGTTCAGGAACGTTAATCAAGGCCTATTTGAGTTCATGGACAGAGTTCGAGCTACATACCCTTCCGTTATCTTGCCTTCCGACACTTACACTACCGCCGCAAGTGCCGATGTCGTCAACTTCCCTGACGGTGAAAATATTCCAAGATCACAAACGGGCGTATTCAAAGGGATCAGTCTAGCTGGAAGAGAAGACTGGATTCACCAAAGTAAAATTGCATTGGAGAATCTCATAAACAACGATCCTAACATCGCGGCAGCAGTGCAACCCACCTTTGGCGAACCCACTTACGAGCTGGACGATTACTCGATTGATGACTTTGAGGGCTTCATGGAGTCATTGGCCTCTGCTAGAGCCCAGAACGGTGCCGAGCAATCACGAATCAAGCATGAACTCGACGAGCTACAAACCAAGCAAGTAGGTCTGGAGCAGGCTCTGGAAAGGGCCGACGGGCTAGACTACTCGTTGGCCATGGCAAGGTACAGCAAGTCTCGCGACCAACTGCATTTGACCGCCAACTTGGTTTCCGCTGCTCGAGAGATGGAAAACATTCTCTACACCGACTTCCTAAACGAGTAGCGATTCTTGCAAAAGAGCGCCTGCCTTAAAACTGTCGAGGCGAATTCTTACTTCCGAGAAGGCAAAGGTTTGTAAAGGGTGGCGGTCTTGCCAGTCACGGCGATGCTCACGGCGACCAGTTTGTCTTCGATTTCAGCGAGAAGAGTGGTTCTTATTTCCCGATCTTGCGTAAAGGCGACTTTAACGAGATTTTCTTTTTCGAAAACCTTTCGCAGTTCGGTCATGACATTGGCAGTTAGCCCTTTTTTTCCAACGCGGACGTCAACGGGTCGCGTCTTGGCCCGGGATTTCAGTTCGCGCCTGAGCTTCCCGGACAGGGAATAAGGTTCGATATCGTTCAAATGCGTTTAGAGTTGTGCCAAGACTAAGCGCACGGCGGCACTGTCCTTGGCGGCGTTCACCTTGTCGTTTTTGTAAACTACCTTTCCATCCTTGGAGATGACGAATGTCCAACGCTTGGAAGTGACGCCACGTGAAAGGGTCACTTTTTTTCCATCCACCTCACGCTCAATCGCTCCACCTTTACCAAAGGGAACGCCAAACTTTTGAGCGAGATCGCCCTTTTCATCGGAAAGCAAGGTGAAGTTCAGGTTTTCGGCCTTCTTGAAATGGGCGAGGCCTTCGGGGTTATCTCCGCTTACGCCAACGACTACGGCATCCAACTTGGTCAATTTCGACTTATCATCACGAAAAGCGCAGGCTTGCTTGGTGCAACCACCCGTCATGGCGGCAGGATAAAAATAGACCACCAAATGCTTCGAGCCGACGACGTCGCCAGACTGCCATTGCTTGCCTTGGTCGTCAAGGGTACTGAAGGCAGGTGCTTTATCACCCACGTTCAAGACTTTGCCCGCGAGCATGGGAGAAATCGCTGAAAGACTGATCAAAGTGAAGTATGCAAGTACTCTTTTCATTAGGAATGCCTCGTTGATTTAAATTCAATAGGGATATAGATATGCATCTTTTCTTGTTCAGAGGATTTGGCAAAGAAAATCACCACGAAAGTTCGACCCCGTCCTCGCCTAGAAACTTGCCATTGAGGGAAGGTCCGGCGTGTTCCAAGTGACCGAGCATGTTAGTCACGGCTTCTTCAACGGAAAACTTGGCTTCGCTTCCACCCATGTCGGT
Organism: uncultured Opitutia bacterium; assembly: GCA_937893275.1. Classification (GTDB taxonomy): domain Bacteria; phylum Verrucomicrobiota; class Verrucomicrobiia; order Opitutales; family Seribacteraceae. The sequence goes on from CALBIN010000397.1 coordinate 2,617, forward strand.
GCGCACCCAGCCTGGACTTTGCGAGAGAACAGTTATCCCGAAGGGCGCCAAGTCGATGGATGCTTGTTTTGTAAGCATGTTCAAGGCGGCCTTGGAGCACTGGTAGCCGATTGCACCGCCGAGTTGGGTATTTCCTCGAAGTTCGATCGATCCCAGGCGTGAAGAAACATTTGCCACTATGGGATTGCTCGAACGCCGCAGGCTCGGAATCGCCGCTCGCAAAACAAGCAAGGCGCCCACCACGTTGACTTTAAAGATCTTCTCCAAGGACGCGGAAGAAACGTTCAGCATGTCCTCCCAATCAATGACCCCCGCGTTGTTGAAAAGGAGGTCGATCGATTCACTCTTCTTCTCGAGTTCCGAAAAAAGACGAGTTACCGAGCCTTCGTCTTCGACGTCGAGAGGCAATATATTCAAAAGATCGGGGTGACTCTCTCGAAGTGTCAAAAGGCCTTGGGCATTGTCCGGGTTCCGACAAGTAGCCAGCAAGCGATGCCCTCGCCCAAGGGATTGTCGTGTCCATTCAAGTCCGATTCCTCTGCTTGCGCCCGTAACCAATATGGTTTTCATAATGTTCACATGCCGGCAAATTTACATTCGAGCAAGCTTACCCGTTCATTTTTGGAGTTCGACTTGAAGCGACAATAGGTTTTGTTGATCTGAGATTAAAGAATCGAACTATGATTACACGCACATTGGGAGATACTGACCTTGAACTATCCGTCACCGGGCTCGGCACTTGGGCTATAGGTGGAGGTGATTGGGGCATGGGTTGGGGAGATCAGGACGAAAGGGACTCCATCGAGACCATACACGAAGCCCTGGAATGCGGCATCAACTGGATTGATACCGCCCATGCTTATGGTTTCGGCGTTTCCGAGATTTCGGTGGGAAAGGCAGTTAAGGAATGGAACAACGGCGAGGTCATTCTCGCAACGAAATGTGGGGTTCTTCCGGGCGAAGACAATAAACCCCGTCGATTCATTTCCCGTGAGACCATTCGAGAGGAGATAGAAGGCTCGCTAAAGCGTCTTCAGGTGGACTGCATAGACCTTTACCAACTTCACTGGCCGGAACCCGTCGAAAACCTTGAGGAAGCTTGGCAAACTCTCTTGGAACTTAAGACTGAGGGAAAGATTCGTTGGGCCGGCGTCTGCAATTGCTGGAAACCTGAATTGGAGATCATCGAGAAATACGGTCAGGTCTCTTCGAACCAACCGATGTACAGCCTCCTCGCCCGCGAAGCTGAAAAGGAAGTGCTTCCTTGGTGTAAAGAACATGGAACGGGGCTGATTGTCTACAGTCCCATGCATTCGGGCTTGCTCACGGGAAAGGTGTCACGCGAATGGCTGGACAGCCTGCCCGACAATGATTGGCGCAAGCACAAGAAAGACCATCCCGTGGTCAAATACGTTCAAAACGACAACGACCTTGAGCACTTTCTCTCCTTTCAAGAATCCCTCCGCAGCATAGCAAGTGATTGCGGTTACACCGTTGGTCAATTAGCAGTTGCATGGGCGTTGCTTCGTCCCGAAGTGACTTCGGCAATCGTGGGCGCTCGCCGTAAAGGACAAATAGCTGAAACCGCAAAAGCCGCAGAGTGGCAGATGAATGAAGAACAATCCATCGCCATCGAATCGGCTCTACAAGAATTCCTAACAAAGGTCGAAGATGCCTGAAGACAAGGACATACCCAATAAAGAGAATCAACCACGCTCCCGCTCTCGAAGAGGTGGAGGCCGGACTAGGAGAAGACCGACCGCATCTCCCAAGAAGGAAGACGAGGATTCACCCGACGAACAAGACTTACCCATGAAAGAGTCTTCCGGTTCTCAAGGCGAGAGGGCTTCCCAAAATAGTTCGCGAAGAAGAACATCACCAAAAAAAGCACCGGAGGATGAGCGCACCTCATCAGTCTCCTATGTTCGCAGGCTAAAGGGGAAACGCCCAATAGTAGCACTAACAGCTTACGATGCGCCCATGGCCAAATTGGTTTCTAACGCGGGCGTCGACTTCCTCTTGGTCGGCGACTCGGTAGGTACAACCATGCTCGGGTTCAACACCACCATTCGAGTCACCCTTGACGCAATGGTTCACCACACCGCCGCCGTCAGGCGTGGGAACCCCGACTGCTTGATTCTCGCGGATCTTCCCTTCGGTGAGGCCAGCCTTTCCTTTGATAGATTACTGGAAGCATGCCGACGCCTCATGCAGGAAGGTGGAGCAGACGGTGTTAAAATCGAGGGCGGCAAAGACGTTGCAGACGACATTGAACGACTCATCGCAACAGGAATTCCCGTCATGGGTCATGTCGGTTTATTGCCCCAAACCGTAAAGGTGATCGGAGAATATCGTAAGTTCGCGAACGACAAGGAAGAGGCCCAAGATATATTTACCGACGCAATTGCGCTCGAGGAAGCCGGTTGTTTCGCCATCGTTTGCGAAATGATTCACGAGGAAGTTGCGACTGAATTAACCCGTCATCTCGAAATCCCGACCATAGGGATAGGAAGCGGTTCCGGTTGCGATGGACAAATACTGGTCACGACAGATATCTTGGGACTCACGCCTGGCAACGTACCCTCTTTCGTAAAACCCTATGCCCAACTCGCAACTGAAGCCGGCAAGGCTCTAGGGCGTTTCGTGAACGACGTCCGAGAAGGTCGCTACCCGAAAGCATGAATTTCTGCATACTAGGAGCAGGTTCATGGGGAACCGC
>CALBIN010000398.1 GCA_937893275.1 uncultured Opitutia bacterium
TCAGCCCTTTCATCCATTAAGTCTTTCAGGAGTCACATACCATGCCACGAGCACGCAACGTACCCGCCACCCGAAAACGCCGCAAGAAGGTTTTAAAGAAAGCCAAGGGCTACTTCGGCAACAAGTCCCGCCTCTTTCGCTATGCGAAGGATGCAGTGGAACATGCTGAAAGATACGCTTATCGCGACCGCAAGAAAAAGAAGTCGGTATTCCGCGCACTTTGGATTGTTCGCATCAACGCCGCCTGCCGAGCCGAAGGCTTGCGCTACGGTCAATTCATCAACGGATTGACCAAACTCGGCATACTCCTCAACCGCAAGGTGCTTTCGGAACTCGCCATCCATAATCCTGACGCGTTCAAGGAATTGGTGGAAAAAGCCAAAGTTGCCTTGGAAGCCTAGGCGATCGCGCCCCCTCTCGGCGTGGAGGAACAACTCCAAGCCATTTTAGCGGAAACGGAATCCGCTCTGGCTACAGTTGAAGCAAGGTCTCAACTGGACCAAATCAAGGCTTCCATACTCGGCGGCAACGGAAAACTGACGGCCCTCATGAAGGGGATCGCATCCGTACCCAAGGAAGAACGCCCCGCTTTCGGTCAAGCCGTAAACAAGACCAAGAAACAGATCGAGAATCTGTTGGCACAAACCGCGGCAAGTCTGGATAATGCCGAAGACGCCGCGGCCCTAGGCAAGACCGCGGACGTCACTTTGCCCCCCTCTGGAAACTATGTCGGCGGCTTGCACCCGCTCACTCAAGTAAAGCGGCGCATAACTTTGATCTTCCGCCAAATAGGATTTACCGTGGCCGAAGCCACCGAGGTAGAAACCGAGTGGTTCTGCTTCGATGCCCTCAACACCCCCGAAGACCATCCGGCCAGAGACGAGCAAGACACCCTCTATTTCCCCAAGGAGTCCCGTTTCGGCAATGTCTCAAAAAAGAGCGACGAAGCCTATGTACTCCGGACGCACACCTCCTCCGTGCAAATCCGGACCATGCTCAAGGAAAAGCCTCCGATAAGAGTGATTGCACCCGGTCGCTGCTTTCGCCGCGATACCGTAGACGCCACCCACAGCGCCAACTTTCACCAAGTCGAAGGTCTATACGTCGACAAAAAGGTTACCATCCGCGACCTCAAGGCTGTACTGGACCACCTGCTCAGGGAACTTTTCGGCAAGGAGGTGAAGACTCGCTTGCGGCCGAGTTTCTTTCCTTTCACCGAACCCAGTTTCGAAGTCGACTTGTTTTCCAGCAACCTCGGTCGCCTAAGCAACAAATGGATCGAAATCATGGGCTGCGGCATGGTCGACCCCAAGGTGTTCGACAACGTCGGCATCGATCCCGAGGAGTGGAGTGGATTCGCGTTTGGCCTCGGCATCGAGCGTGTCGCCATGATGCTGCACGGCATAGACGATATTCGCCACTTCTACCAAAACGACCTTAGGTTCCTTTCGCAGTTCTAGAAGACCATGAAAGTCAGCATAGAATGGCTCAAGGATTACGTCGAGGTGGATGCCTCGACGGAGGAGCTCGTGGACGTGTTCCCCATGCTCGGCATGGAAGTGGAAGGCGTTGAGGGCGGTGGACCTGCCGACATGGAAAAGGTGGTCGTGGGCGAAGTGCTGACCCGCAATCCCCATCCCGAGGCCGATCGCCTTAGCGTTTGCACGGTAAACGTCGGGGAAGGGCAGCCCGAAGCCAGCATCGTATGCGGCGCCTCAAACTTTCAACCGGGGGACCGCGTGCCGGTGGCTCTTCCCGGAGCGAAACTGCCCGGTGGCTTCAAGATCAAGAAATCAAAGCTCCGGGGGGTTACCTCCGAGGGTATGATGTGCAGCGCAAAGGAATTGAACCTGGGCGATGATCACGAGGGCCTTCTCGTTCTTGCCCATCGTCCCGACGTCGGCATACCGATCAAGGAGGCGTTCGCCGACTCCGACGTGACTTTTGACCTAGAGCTTACCGCGAACCGGGGAGACTGCCTGAGCCACCTAGGCGTGGCCCGTGAATTGGCCGCGCACCATGGTCGTGAGATCCAATTCCCCGAGCTCAAATCCGATGCTCCGACCGTCTCCGAGCCATCGATCGACAACCTGCTAAGCAAGGTTTCCATCGAGTCCGAAAATTGTAAATTGTATCTCGCTTGGACCATCAAGGGCTTGAAGATAGGCCCGAGCCCCGAATGGATGAAACGACGCCTCGAAGCCGTCGGCCTTCGCCCCATCAACAACGTAGTGGACGCCACCAACTACGTTCTCATGGAAACGGGAAACCCGCTTCACGCTTTCGACGCCAAGAAAATCGGCGGCAACGAAATTCGAATACGCAACGCGACCGAAGGGGAAACCATACAGACCTTGGACGAGGTCGATCGCAAGCTCGACGAGTCGATGATGGTTATCGCAGACGCAGAAAAGCCATTGGTCGTAGCCGGCGTTATGGGCAGCGTAGATGCCGAAGTGGACGAGAACACCACCGATATCGTGCTGGAAGCCGCATGGTTCTCTCCCGGAAACATTCGAGCTACGGCAAGAAAACTCAACTTGAGCACGGATAGCTCCTATCGCTTCGCTCGCGACGTTGATCCCCAGCTGTCGCGTTATTCGGCTCGGCGAGCCATCGACCTAATTCTCGAGACTGCTGGCGGCGAACTCGTCCCCGAGGAGATCAAGGTGGGAGATCCTCCACGGGGAGACCGCACAATAGAAATCGCACCGAATTTTGTTCGTTCAACCTGTGGCTACGAAGTAACCGACGAACAACTAGCGGATGCGTGGGGCCGACTCGGGTTCACCATCGAAAAGGGTGAACAGTGGAAAGTCTTGGTACCTAGTTTTCGCGCCGAGGTGGATCGCCCGATCGATCTGGTCGAGGAATTCGTCCGCATTCACGGAACAAGCGAGATTCCCGAAGCAAGAGTAGTGTGCGAAGCCGTTTCTCGCCACGACGCCGCCCAATTCACCTTTTCCGAAAAATCGGTCGATGCTCTAGTCGGGCTAGGCTTCCGCGAATGTTGCAATTACAGTTTGCGGGACGGAAAGGAAATCGAAGTATGGGCCGACCAAGCCACCGTCGATGCCCTGACCCTCGCCAATCCGCTTACCGCCGAACACACGCACCTTCGAGCTTCCCTGCTTCCGGGCCTATTGGAAACGCTGGCTCACAACCAGCGTAACCACAATGACCTGCGTCGAGTGTTCGAGTCGGGTCGCGTCCTTCGAGCGGGTCCCAAAGGCACGACCGAGCTGCAAAGCATAGCGTTCGCCATATTGACAAAACCTATTGCTCGTGAATGGGATACCGAACTTGCCCCCGATTTCCACGAGGCCAAACTCATTGCAAATCGCCTTCTCGAGGCAACCGGAATCATCATGCCGAAAGGTGGCCTCCGATCCCTTGAAGACTCTTCTGCATGGCAGCAAGGTCATGCCGCCTCCGCTGGCGACGTGCACCAAAATCGGGTCGAGCTAACCGTGGGGTTCTGTAAACTTTCCTTGTCTCGGGACAAAGGTGTAAATGGCCCCGTCCTTGCCTGCGAGTTGCTGGTGGACCCCGTGATGCTTCGTCAAAAGGTGAAACCCGTGAAGTTCCGGGCCTTTGGTTCTTTTCCTCCCGCACTCAAGGATCTCGCCCTCGTCGTAGACGAAAATGTCCCCGCCGAAGACGTTCGCCTAGCCGTGGAGACAGCGGCATTGCAAGCTGCGGACAAGCAGTTTGTCGTCGACCCCGTGACCATTTTCGACGTATTCGAGGGAAAAGGACTGGGGGAAGGGAAGAAAAGCGTGGCCTGCGCCATCCGCTTCCGGTCCGACGAACGCACACTGGAAGACAAAGACGTGAACGCCGCCTTTGACGAAACCCAACGAATCCTCGCCGAAACCACCGATTACGCTCTTCGCTCCTGAATTCCTTTAAACGACAACACAATGGGCGAATCACAAGAAATGGACATCGGCTACGTGGCCAACCTCGCGCGGATCGAACTTACAGAGGAGGAAAAGGAAAAATTCCGTGGTCAGTTTGGGGATATCCTCAAGTACTTCGACCGGCTCAGCGAAGTAGACGTCGAGGGTGTCGAGCCCACCGCTCACGCATTCCCTCGACACAACGTCTGGGACCAAGATGAGGCTCGACCCGGGTTTTCCGCCGAGGAAGCCCTAGCCAATGCCCCCGCCCAACGCCAGGACCAAGTGGTGGTACCGAAGATAATCGAGGAATAATCCTTCACTGCTTGCCATGCCGGACAACTTGCACGAGATGACTGCCGCCGAGCTCGGCGAAGCGCTTGCGGCAGGCAAAACTTCGGCCGTGGAAATCGCACATTCCTTTATTGCCCGAGCGGAAGCAGTGGACGAAAAAGTGCATGCGTTTCTCCATCGCGACGACGAAGACTTTTTGGCTCAAGCGAATGCCTCCGATGAACGCAGGTCGAAAGGAGAATCGCTCGGCCCGATGGACGGGGTACCGGTTGCCGTTAAGGACGTCATTTCAGTTAAGGGGCAGCCGTTGACGGCGGCCAGCCGCATCCTCGAAAATTACGTTTCCCCCTACGACGCCACCGTCATCGTAAAACTTAAGCATGCGGGCGCGCTTGTTTGGGGCCGACTCAACTTGGATGAGTTTGCCATGGGTTCCTCCACGGAAAATTCAGCCTACGGGGCGACCAACAACCCATGGAACCTAGCCTGTGTCCCGGGTGGCAGCAGTGGTGGCAGCGCAGCGGCCGTGGCAGCGCGCGAAGCACCCCTCACCCTAGGTTCCGACACGGGTGGCTCGATCCGACAACCCGCAGCCCTCTGCGGAGTGGTCGGCATGAAACCTACTTACGGCATGGTCTCCCGCTACGGGCTTGCCGCCTTCGCCTCTTCCCTGGATCAAATCGGCCCCTTTTCACAAACCGTGGAAGACGCCGCCCTCCTCCTTCAAACCATTTCGGGACACGACCCTCTCGACTCCACAAGTTATCCTGCAGAAGTTCCCGACTACCATCGGGCTCTTGCCGAAAAACCGGGCCCATTGAAGCTAGGGTTGCCCAAGGAATTCTTTGGCGAAGGAATCGACGAGGAAGTCCGAAAACTAGTGGACGAAGCGATTCAGTTCTATCGGGACGATGGTCACGAGATCATCGAGATTTCTCTGCCTAGGACCGATCTTTCGATCCCCGTCTACTACCTAATCGCAACAGCCGAGGCTTCCTCGAACCTCGCTCGCTACGACGGCATACGCTACACCCATCGCAGCGACCGGGCCGAAAACGCGATCGACGTTTATGCAAAGAGCCGGGGTGAAGGATTCGGTGAGGAAGTGAAGCGTCGATGCATTCTCGGCGCCTACGCCCTAAGCAGCGGTTACTATGACGCCTACTACCTTAGAGCCCAAAAGACACGAACCCTCATTCGACGGGACTTTGAGAAAGCATTCGAGCAAGTCGACGCCATCCTGACTCCAACTTCTCCCACACCCGCCTTTCGCCAAGGCGAACGCAACGAGGACCCGATTGCGATGTACCTCAGCGACGTGTTCACCATTTCCACCAACCTAGCTGGCCTTCCTGCGCTATCCGTGCCTTGCGGCTTTACGGGAGCAGGTCTTCCCGTAGGTCTTCATATCATCGGCCAAGCCTTCAAGGAAACGGATCTTCTTCGCGTGGCCAACGCTTACGATACGGTTCATTCCTTCGGACGAAAGGTTCCCCAGCTCTAGGAACGGATCATGGAGTACGAAACGGTCATAGGTCTGGAAGTTCACGTTCAAGTGGACACGAAATCGAAGATGTTCACAAGAGCTCCTCGCGGATTTGGAGAACCTCCAAACACCCTCACCGACCCAGTGGTCCTCGGGTTGCCGGGAGCCCTTCCGGTCATGAATTTCGAGGCAATCGAGAAATCGATTAGGGTCGGGCTACTGCTCGGATGCGATATCGCAAAGGTATGCAAGTGGGATCGAAAGAACTACTTTTATCCTGACATGCCGAAGAACTACCAGATATCTCAGTTCGACCAGCCCATTTGCGAACACGGATACGTCGAGATCGAGCTTCCGGGAGAGAATCCGGCAGTGATGGGCAAACACCGTCGCGTCCAGCTTACCCGCATCCACCTCGAGGAGGACGTCGGCAAACTCACCCATACCGAACACGACAGCTTGGTCGATTACAACCGCGCCGGATCCGCTCTACTGGAAATCGTATCCGAGCCCGACCTGTTCTCCCCCGAAGAGGTTTTTGCCTACCTGAACTCTATTAGAAACTCCTTGATCTATTCGGGCATTTCCGACTGCGACATGGAGAAGGGACAACTGCGTTGCGATGCCAACATTAGCATTCGACCCGTCGGCACCGAAACTCTGGGCACCAAGGTGGAGCTGAAGAACTTGAACACCATTTCGGGTGTCCGGAACGGAGTGGAATACGAGATCAAGAGGCAAACATCCGTCCTGCTCGAGGGAGGAACCATCGTCCAAGAAACGAGGCGTTGGAACCCCGAGCAACGCTACACCACTGCCATGCGAACAAAGGAAATGGCCCACGACTATCGCTATTTCCCGGATCCCGACCTGATGCCCGTCCGAGTGGATGACGAGTGGATCGAGCGCCTGAAAAAGGATGTCCCCGAAATGCCCTTTGACAAACAACGGCGCTACCAAGAAGAAGACGGGCTCCCCTACTCCGTAACCTCCGCCCTTTGCCCCGACAAACCTCTCTGTGAATTCTACGAAGAAACCGCCCGACTTTGCAGGCAACCGAAGAAAGCGGCCAACTGGGTGGTAAACGATCTTTTGCGAGAACTGTCGACGGCGGGAAAAAACGGTTCGCTGCCTCTGGATGAGGCCAAGATTACTCCGGCTCATCTCGCCGAACTCGTCGCGTTGGTCGAGGATGGTTCCATATCGAGCAATATCGCCAAGGAAATTTTTCCCAAGGTTTTCTCCACCGGTAAGATGCCCGCCAGCATAGTCGAGGAAAAAGGCCTCAAGCAAACCTCCGATTCCGGTGAACTGGAAGCTCTCTGTGAACAAGCCATTGAAAACGACCCCGACGCCACGGAAAAGTTTCGCTCAGGAAAGGAAGGCGCCATCAACGCCTTGAAAGGCTACGTCATGAAAGCTACCCGCGGACAAGCCAATCCGAAGGTGGTCGACGA
>CALBIN010000399.1 GCA_937893275.1 uncultured Opitutia bacterium
TTGTAGAGCCTTGCGATTGATTCGCCTATTACAAGTTTCCGCTAATTTTATAACGGGCATCCCTCAAACCCTACTCCCCGCTCTCCCTCGGTCAACACATCAATGCATTCCCCCAATTGGTGAGATGGGGTTTATATTGATACTAACAGGAATCGCTAGGTGCTCGATGCTTCGTTTCCCTTGCAGGACTGTCGGGAAAGTTCGCAGAGAGAAGATCATACGATGCCAACTCACGATCCGGGCTGGATTGCCGCGCCACGATGTGGCTCGCAATGACAGAAGAAGTATCTAGCACACTCTCCTTTGGACTGCGGAGACGCAAAACCTGTTTGCGGAGCAAGGAGATCTCGTTGCGGGAGCACGAGATTCGCCGGCGGGTACAGGAACTTGGGCGGCGGGTGTGGGAAACTTGACGGTGGCTTGAGAAATTCTCTTTGCGGAGTCGCGAAACCTGCCGGTGGAGGCAAAACGGGCTGCATGCCGACACTCCGCAGACCAGCGTTCATGATGGATTTAAACTTTTTTTTGAAAAAAATCAGCCGTTTTGAAAATTCTGCGTGTAATTAAAAGTAAGAAAGCAATTCCGCTTTCCGTAATTCATAAATAGAATGATAAAAAACATAGGTAGAATAATAACGTCGGGCGACAGGATCGCCTCCAGCTGGGCAAGGAACGTCGCCGAGAAAATTTTCGGCGGGGTTGCCTTGAAGCAATTCCAAAACGCACTGAACAAGGCGCATCAAGCCGCCGCCGAGGTCGCGGCGGCCCTACAGACGCTGCAGCGAGCGAGAGTCCTGAGGGATGAGGCTCTGATGGAATTGTGGGACTTGGTAAAGCAAGTGAAGCGCGGGTTGCTGGGCGACCCCGATCACGGTCCCAACGATCCCATGGTGAAGGAATGGGGCAACAAGAGGGAGGTGGAATACCACTCCGGGCTCACGCGTCGCGAGAAGTCGGAAGAGGACTGATGCCCGGCGAAGGACGGCGGGCGGGGCGACGATGGTCGCTCCGCCTAGTTTTCTGCTTCGCTCGAAGAAGCTTCCTCCATCTTGGATCGAAAGACTTCCGGAATGGGGACGGGGGTCATCACGTGCGTATCGGCATCGAAGCTTACGCAGGCGGCGATGGTCTCGCCGACAGCGGCTTTTACGCGTTTGCCGTCTTCGGTTTTCCAGAACTGGAAGGCGTAGGCTATGGAGCGATCTCGGATCTCGGTGACGATTAGGCGCACCTCGACTTCTTCCTCGAAGCGGAGGGGTCGCTTGAAGCGGCAGGATGTCTTTACGCGTGGCCAACCTATGCGTTGGTCGCCGGTGGTGAAGTCTACGGAAAGCCCGAGGGAACGAAGGAACTCGTGCTCGCACACTTCCATCCAACGATAGAAATTGGTAAAGTGCATGATGCCGGCGAGATCGGTTTCGGCGAACTCTACGGAACGGGTCATGGTAAATTCGGATGGCATGGCAGGTAAGGTTTAAGAGATGGTTGGATGGAGCGATTTAACGAGGTCGACGAGTTCCACGGCAAGAGTTTTGTTGGAAAAGCGTTCGGTCACCGCTTCGTGTCCACGAAGGCCCATGGCATGGGCTTCCTCGGGACGGGAGAGAAGGTTTTCCAAGGCATCGGGCAAGGCGGATGGTTCCTCGGGTTGGTATAGGAGGCCTCCCTCGGTGGCCTCGATAATTTCGGGAAACGCGCCGGCGTGAGGGAGCACTACGGGTACGCCGGCGGCGAGAGCCTCGACGACGTATAGGCCAAAAGCCTCGGGGTAGCGGGAAGGAACGGAGAAGAGAGTGAGGTCGCGCAAGAAGGCGAGCTTGCCCTCGCGATCGACGTTTGGAAGAAAGGTAGTTTGTCCGTCCAAGCCGGCGGCTCGAATTTTTTCTTTCTGCTCTTCGACGTAGGGTGCGTCGTCGTCGGTCATGCCGCCGGCAATGCGCAGCTCGAGCTCCGGATGGTTGCCTCGCTTCATGATTTCGAGATAGGCGTCGACGAGGAGATCGAGTCCCTTGAGCGGACAAAGGCGAGCCAGGAAACCGATGGAGGTCTTGGTTGAAGGGGAATCGGGAAGGGTAAAGCCGTCGAGGGTTATGCCGTTAGGCAAGAACCGGACGTTTTCCTCGGGGAGGTCGAATCGCTTGGCCATTGCAGCGCCGAAGTATCGACTGGGAGCGATGCAGCCGTCGAGAAGGGCGACGTCGGCGGAGAGGAGGTCCATGGCCTCGGTTCGGTACTCGTCGAGGAGGGTATCGAGAAAGGAGTCCTCGCCTTGCAGAAAACCATAGACGGGAACGTTCAACTCCCGTTTTACGACCCGACCCAGAGCGGCGAGAAGGATGGTGGAGAGGAAGACGACGTCGGGCTTTTCGTGTTCGCGAAACCAATCGACGACTTTTTGCACCTCTTTTACGAGCGGGCCATCCTCGCCCTTGAAGGTAGACAGGGTGATCTCGCCAAGGTCCTTGCTGGAAGTCATGCCGCTGCGGGCGGCCGCCTTGCGGAGGAGCCACTTTGCGTTTAAGGCGCGATCAAACCATTCGGGGGTGTGGCGAAAGAGAGAAAACTTGTGTTGAAGGTATACGTTGATGCCTCCGAAGAAGATGGGCTGATCCTCAGAAGCGGGCTCCTCGTCGAGAAAGTGGGGCAGGTAGGTGGGCAGCATGGTGACCTCGTGCCCGGCGTCCATGAGATTGCGAGCGAGGGAGTTGTCGCGCATGCAAACGCCACAGTAATAATTGCCCGTGCCGGGCGTGATGAAGGCAATTTTCACGGACCAGTCTTGGCCAAACCGTGCTCGATGGGCTCGGGTAGCTCGGCCAATTTGCTCATGGCGGCGAAGAGACTTTCAAAGTTGTTGCCGTCGACGTTGCCGACGAGACAGTCGGTGAGGTCAGATCTCATGTCGTCGCCCTTCATGACCAAGTCCTTGAAACTAAAACCTTCGTCGTAGAAGGCGTATACGATCTTTCGCATGGTCTCGATGGAATCCTGCATGCTCTTGCCGTACTGCTCGAAAGTGGCGGCGGAAACATCGCCCTTTTTCAGGGCGAGATCGGCGGCGTCGGCAAGCATGACGCCACTCTTGAGAGCCAAGAAAACGCCGGAGGAGAAGACGGGGTCGAGGAAACCTAGCGCATCACCCGCGAGGACGAGACCGTCGATCGCGCAGAATTTGTTCCGGTATGAGAATTCACCCGTAACGCGATATTCGCCTTCTTGTTCTCCCTGAGCGAGGTGTTCCTCGATCCAAAGATTGTTCTTCACTTCGCGATTGAAAATTTCGGCGAGGTCCTTGGTGGAGCCATCGAAAAGGTAGTCGTGCTCGGCCACGATTCCTACGCTGACCATGTCTCCGCTCAACGGAATATACCAAAACCAGCCTTTGTTTGGAAGATAGGCCACGGTGGTGGCGCCCTCGTCGAGACCGGGGTCTCGCATGGCACCCTTGAAATAGGTCCAGATGGCGATCTTCTTGAGCTTGGGATCGCGCTCCATCCATTGCTCGCGAATGGCGGCGAAACAATCCCTGCCGGAAGCGTCGACTACGAGGGGAGCATGAAGTTCGAGTTCTCCGAATTCGGAGGATTGAGCACGAATACCTATCACGCGACCGTCGTCCTTGAGCAAGGCCTTGGCTTTGGTTTCCTCTAGAACGGAGGCTCCGTTTTCCCGGGCCTTGTCGAGAAGCATCTCGTCGAACTCGGACCGCCATACCTGCCAAGTTGTGGACGATGGATGGTCCATGTGCTGAAAGAAGTAGAACGGTTGGGAAACGGACCCGTTTTGGCGAACGAACTGCACACAGTATTTGCGTGGGTTTTCCGAGTGGCGAAGCTGATCGATTAAACCGAGTCTCTCCAATGAATAATAGCAGAACGGCATGAGCGATTCCCCGACGTGGTAGCGGGGAAACTTTTCTTTTTCCACGACTAGGACGTCGTGCCCCTTTTCGGCAAGCAATGCTCCGGTTGTGGAACCGGCAGGCCCTGCCCCGATGACGATTGCATCATACTTATCTTTGAAAGAAATCATATGAACATTGAATGCGCGGAAGCCGAGTTTTCAACCAACCGAGACGGGAGCGGGAGGCAAGATCTCTACGATCCTAGCATAGCTTTCGCGATTGAAGCCGGTGATCGCGTTGCTTCGGCCATAAAGAACGTCTGCGCTCTCATCCAGACCAAGAGCTTCCCTAATCGCGGCATCCGCACTTACCTTGAGAAAAGCCCGAGGGGCGCTGGAATAGGAGAGGCGATGATCGTTCAGTATACCACCGAGTGGTCGCTCGGCAGCTAAAATCTCCTCCCGAATTTCCTCGGGAAGGTTGGTCAATTCAATCTCTATGGCCCCGTACTCAACGGGCTTGTCTTCGGCTACGGTGTTCAGGACGACTTCCCGGAAATAGGCTCGGCCATCGCTAGAGGAGGAGAGCTTGCGTACCTTGATGGGGCCACCGTGAAACTCTTCCAGTCGCGAGGTCATGTCTCCGCTATGTACAAGTAAATCGAGATAAGGTTGAGGCACTTCCCCGCCCTCGATGCTCTCATATTTCAGCCTGGGTATGCCTCGTGTAAGCCGAAACATGCTGAGCGGGTAGAGAACGTCCGGGTGAACAGTTGACGGTTGGACGGCCATGGTGAACTAGACGTATCGGGAATCTCGATGTTTCGGTAGAAAAAATCGGTGCAGGATGGAATCGACCCGGAGCAATGCGTCGCGGGTGAGCACAAGCTCATCACCCTCGCGAGAGATATCGCCTAATTGTTCAAGGTCGGCGAGGATTTCGCTGAAGCGTTCCTCCACTTTCTCCCCAAACTTGTCGCGAAAATATCCAAGATTCACTCGTCCCAGCTTGAACTGCAGGATGAGCTCGCGAAGAAAGCGTTCCTCCTCGGTGGTCAGCAACGCCCTGCGGACGGGTGCCCCACCCTCCTCGATTTTTTTGATATAGTCGTCGATGTGGATGAGGTTTTGATAGTGAATGCCGCCAAGGTGCCCGAAGGAAGCGACTCCAAGGGAAACCATATCGGCACCGGTCCATAAGCGGTCACGGTATACGAACTTAGTGGCCTCGGGATCCTTGACCGCCGTGTAGGCGCTGGTCACGGTGTAACCGGCCTTCTCCAACTCGCTGAATGCGTAGTCCGCCCATCGGCGCTTGGTGGGCCAGTCAGCCACGGGGGCGGCTAACTTGCCCCCTTCCTTCATAGTCTTGTAAATGGTCGTGTTGAAGGGGATTTCCATCTGGTAGATGGTTACGCAATCGGGCGAGAGGTCGACAACCTTGCCCACGCTGTCCACCCAGTTTTCATCGGTCTCGTCGAGCATGCCGGCAATGAGATCGACATTGATGTTGTCGAAGCCGAGACCCCGAGCAAACTCATAGGCGCGAAAAACCTCGGGGGAACGATGAGCGCGTCCATTGATGTCCAAAACGTGGTCGCTGAAATTTTCGATTCCCAAGCTAAGGCGAGTAACCCCGAAATTCTTGATGACCTCCAATTTCTTTTCGGTGAGGGTGCCGGGCTCGCACTCGAAGGTGACTTCTTCCGTTTCGTCCCAAGGCATGATCGCCTTCATCCCGTCGGTCAACTCTGTGAGTTGTTGGGCCGAGAGATAGGAAGGGGTACCGCCACCGAAATAGACGTACTTAAGTTTGCGGCCCGAAAGGTATGGTCGTTCAGCGTATTGACGAAGCTCCTGCAAGGTGGCGGCGAGGTAGCGACGTATGTCGGAGGAGTTCTTGTCGGTATAGACTCGGAAGTAACAAAAGTGGCAGCGCTTCCGACAAAAAGGCACGTGATAGTAGAGACCAAGGGGGGCGTCGCCCGGTTCGGGACTATTGAGGAGACTCTCTACGCAGGGAGCATCTTCCTCGCCCCAGAAGGAAAAAGGTGGATAGTTCGAGACGAAATAATTTCCCGCCTTGGTGTCGTCCTTGGTCTCGACGTCGGGTTTTACGAAAGTGTCTCCGCAGGTGTCTTCGCTCATGGGCCGGTTTCCTTCGCTTATCAGGGTTTGGTTTCGAAGGCGTAGACGTTCCCGTCTTCACAGCCAAAGATAACCTTCGTACCCACTACCGCGGGAGTGGATGATATGGGCTCGCCGACTTCGTAAGATACGATCTCCTTGCCGTCCTTTAGCGAGGCGAGATAGACTTTTCCGTCCATCGTGCCGAAGACGACTTTGTCGCCGCAAGCGACGGGAGAACTGTCGATGCGACCACGCGAGGCAAATCGCCAAGAGGCCTTGCCAGTTACCCGATCGATACAATGCAGGCCCTTGTCCCGACCACCGATAAGGCAGTGCTTTTCGGTAACGGCAGGTGAAGAGTAGTAAGGAAAATTCTTGCCGCGATAGGTCCAAACAACGTCTCCGGTCTTGAGGTCGAAACCCGTAACCGCGTTGTCCATGTTGCCGACATAGCCTATACCGTCGGCAATCGCAACAGTGGCCGCGATGGGAGCATCCACCTCAATCGAACGGACCAATTTGCCATCCTCCAGTCCGACGACGTAAAGCACCGCGTCGCATCCGCCGAAAACGACCTTGTCGCCATCGAGAATTGTGGGGACGCCATTAACGTAGTTGTTCGTTTCGAATTTCCAGAGGAGTTTTCCGCTCTTCGCATTAACACAATGGACATAATTGTCATAGCTGCCGATCACGATTACTTCGTCTTTCGACTTTGGGCGAATGGCACGGTTTCCGGCGCCCATGATTTCGCCATCGGTCTCGTACTTCCAGAGAAGTTTTCCGGTTTTTGCCTTCAAGGCGTAGAGGAACCCGTCGGTGGAACCGATGTAAACGATGTCGCCGACGACCAATGGGGCCGCCTCAATGGACAGTTCGGTTTCAAAATTCCAAGCTTCCTTGCCTGTTTTCAAGTCGATGGCGTGAAGCTTTTTCGAATCGGAACCAATGAACACGAGACCATCCTTGACCACGGCGGATGATTTTGTGAAATCCCCCGTTTCGAAAGTCCAAAGCAGTTTCAACTTGTCGCCCAGTTTGCCGGGAGCAAGGCCACGCAGATCCTGGCCCCCTCGATGCTGAGGCCAATCCCCGTCTTTACCGAAGGCAACTCCCGCACTGTGACCCCAGACGATCGACGCCAATGCGAGAAACAAGAAACAAAACATCCTCCAATAACTCATAACTATATAGAAGATGGCTCGAAGGCGATCTCTGCGCAAGCTGTCCCCGCAAAAAGCGAGGCATAAAGTTTTGCGAAGTCTTGACCGGATACGGGACGAGGATTGAAGCCCGCAGTCCATTGCTCGGAAGCTTCTTTGGCGAGATGAGGAATATCGTCAAAAGTAAATCCATGTTGCTCCAAGTTCTTTGGAAATCCAGCAAGTGCTAGCAGCTCTTCAATAACAGTGATAAGACGATTCAAGGCAGTTTCTGCATCAACATCCTGACCGACGAAGCCAACCCCTCTTGACAGCTCGGCATAAATTTCAAGCACATCCGAGAGTTTGCTGTTAAAACGAATGACAGCGGGCAAGCAAAGCCCAACGGCTTGACCGTGTACAACTCCGCGATTTGCAGTGAGTGGATTGGCCATGGAATGAGCTGCGCCAAGCATGCTTTTCTCGATAGCCGCTCCAGCGTGTGATGCTCCGAGCAAAACCGCTCCTCGCGCATCAAGATCATCGGGCTCCAAAAGAACCTTTTGAAGATTATCCGTAAGAAGCATTAAAGCCATGCGGGAGTGCCGCGCAGAGAATTCGTTGCGCTTTAAGGTAACAGCAGCCTCCAAAGCATGAGCAATAGCATCGATTCCCGTACAGGATGTAACGGAAGGTGGTTGGGAAATTGTCAATTCGGGATCAAGAAGAGCAACTTTAGCCAAGGCTTTTCGATCACCGCAAGCCATCTTCATGTGAGTCGAGTCATCGGAAATCAGGGCAAAAGACTGGCATTCACTACCAGTGCCGGCAGTAGTAGGAACTGCAATGAAAGGCAACATATCCTTCGTGGCCTTGCCTACTCCCCAGTAATCTTTCATCTCACCTCCGTTAGTAAGTACGAAATTGCATCCTTTGGCCGTATCCATTGAGCTTCCTCCGCCAAAACCAATCAATAAATCCGCCCCAAAGTCTTGGGCAATATTCTTACAGTTATCAATGCTGGAACTTGTAGGATTTTCGATCGATTCATCAAATACGGCCACTTCTAGCCCGGCATCATGAAGTAGTGCCAGAGCACGGTCTACATGGCCGGCGGCAACAATTCCCTTATCGGTTACCAGCAAAACCTTCTGACCAAGGACTTTGGCCTCGTCTCCAATAGAAGCAATTGAACCGGAACCAAAAATAACCCGAAGGTCTGAATCTTCCTCAGAAGAGAAAAACGGCTCTTTGGCCAAAGAGCTAAACGGCTCGAAAAACATGATTTTCAACCAAGGTTAAAATCAGAAAATCCTTACGCCGCCATGCCTATGGACCGACGTTTGTACAAGAATTCGAACATGTTTCCTTCATGAGGTTGATCCCAAGAAATTTTCATCGTCGATATTGGACCGAGATTTAGCCTTTCGATATTGGGAGCAGCCAGAAGGTCCTTTTTAAAAGAGGAATCATTCGAAATGGCAGTCACGACTAGAGTTGGACCGATGAGACGGAGCATATCTTTCTGAGGCGCTTCAACGACACTGGCGTACGGGCAAAGGAATTCCCTGTTGGACAATGGGTGGTCGAATGATTCGCAATAAACGACCGAAGGTTTGAGAAAAGTCCCATTCTCATTTTGTACCAATCGCTTTCCTTCTCGATATTTTGCTGTGTAGTCCTCGGCTCCCTCTTGGTGTAAATCGGCTTCTATTGCACTGTCGATCCATTCGCCCATCTTGGGATTAGCGAATCCTGACAAAACGGCGTCGGGATCGTCTGAAGAAGTTGGGTTGATGGCACCTAATTTTTCACCCAAGGCATCGGCAATTTCACGGCCGAACCTTGGAACAACTACTGCAGATGCATTGACGCAGCTTCGACCTCCATTATCTGCAATTGAGGATGCCATGAGATCAACGTAGTCAGGCCAGTTATCAATTTCGTCTTCCCCAATTAAAATTTTGCTGAAGCCCGGCCCGTGCACTTGCACGCCAGGATTGCCCGCATAAATATCCGTAGTGCTCTTGTCACCAAAAATCAATGCCCGACCGCAAAGGCGAAGGATGTCGCCCGCTCCCTCATGGTCCGTGGGATAGAAACCAAAAGCTTCTTCGGGACAACCCGCAGCAATAAAGGCTTGGATCAAGCGATATGGAGTCCAAGGCTCATCGCGCCCGGGTTTCATCATGATGGGTACCTTAAGGGCGATAGAAGGTAACCATAGGGAGTTAACGGCAGGTGAATTACTCGGCATGACAAGACCTAGAGCATCAGTAGTAGGGAAGAAACAAACCGGGGAGCCAGCTTGCTCGCCAAAACCATTGTCGAGAACCGATAGGTCAAGCCCTCGAGTAAGGCCATTCAGAATTAATTTTAAATTAGACAAGGCAAAGTGAATTTTGTCCATATTGCGGCGGACCATTACATGAGGGAGACCGCTGGTGGACGAAAGGGTAGAAATGTACTCTTGCGGAGAATGAGTGGTACCATCAACACCAACAGGCAAATCAGCTTTAAGAAAGAATTCCCCCGCTTTCGCCGAAATCTCAATAAGTTCGTTGGTAGAAAGCTTGTTGAGAGCGGCTTTTGCATCGTTAAGGCGAAGAATGTCCCTGCGAATGACACCGGCATTAACTTGGCTAAGAGTAGCCTTTTCGGAACCATCTCGATAATCATTCACGGAGGATTGGCTAAGACTAACATAAGGCTTGCCAAGACGCAGACATGGAATGTGCGGTGTGCTCATATCAATATACCCCTTCGACAATTGTTTTTTGCATGGCGCCAAAAGGGCGAACCTCGGCAACGCCATCCCATGGGGCTTCCTCCCATGGTTCTCGTCGAATAGCTTCATCTCGTTCCAAAAATCGAGGCATGAAAAATTCTTTTGTCAAAGTCGTAAGCTCAACCCTACCCCAGTCGTTATAATCAACGGGAGTGTTCGTATCGGTATTGACTACTCGTAGCACTGCTCTGGGTTGCGGGGCATGATAAGTAATGGAATAGTCGTTCTCAGGTCCGAAGGGTCGGTGCCTGGCAAGGCCCATGAGTGTATTTCCATAAGTCGGTACAAAGCCAATCTTTCCATCTTCACAAACTTCTTCGCAAAGGAATCGAGTATATTGCTTATTCATGGTGGTCCCTCCGCAAAAAACGCCTTTAATGCCTGCCTTTACCAAATCTTTTCTCTCCGCCATCGCCTCCAGCAACTTTGGAGTAGTGAATAGAGCGCTAACGCTACGATGCTTGAGTATAGTCAATGCCTGATCAATAGCGTGATCCATGTATGCACGCGCTTGATCATATTGCTTAGAAGCAATAAGTCGCTTAACCCATCGCGGGTCCAAATCCACAAAATAACACGAGCATCCGCGCTCATTTGCCAAATGCTCAATTGCAAGTCGAAGCCGGCGAGGCCCGGTGGGACCCACCATCATCCAATAATGGTCTTTTGGGAAATGTTCGTCGGACAATGTCTTTGAAAAGGCAGTGTAATCAATTTTGTAATCGTCCCAACCGATTCGTTGCTTGGGCATTCCGGTAGTGCCACCCGTTTCAAAAATGTTAAATGGTCTTCCCGCGTATGCCTTAGGCGCCCAGACGTCATTGGGAAGGTCACGAAGCCATTCGTCCTGAAAATTCGGGAATTTGTTGGATATATCGGAAAACGACTTAATCTCCTCAAGGGGATTCCAATCCTGCTTATCCGCCCATTCGAGCCAGAACTTGCAGCCCGTTTCAGGCGAGAAATGCCACTTTACCATTTCAACTGCATGGTCATCCAATGCCTCCGCAGCCAGTTTAACTTTTTCTTCCAAGCTCATAAAAAACAATGAAATGATTGTCCGACGTTTCCCAACTTAGGCCGCGTCGGGGAAAAACTTGTCGAGGGTCTCTTTCGAGGGAGGTTTGGTCACAAGCGAGACCGCCACTAGAGCGACCGCCGAGGCGACGAAACAAATGGCTGCGGGAACGATGCCCGGCCCCACCACGTATTCACCTCCATAACCTGATTGTTGGAAATAATAAAACCACATAACCATCGCAGCGATGATTCCGGCGTAAGCTCCCTCCTTGGTGGCCCGCTTCCAGTACAAGGCGGCGACTACGATGGGAAAGAGCGCGGCAAACCCGCTGAAGCACCAAATCGCGAGGTCGAACACGTTGGCGTCCTTCGCCAACATCGCGAGCGCATAGGTTAAGACCACAATAGCGACGATGAATGCGCGAGCGATAAAGATGATTTGCTTGTCCGAGTACTTTTCCTTCCCGGCTCGGTGAAGCACGATGTCGTTGGTGAAGATGGTGCCCATGCAAAGGAATTGTGAATCCAGTGAGGACATTATGGCCGCCAAAACACCCGCAGTAAGCAGTCCGGTCAGGATGGGGTCCCCCACAAGTAATTTAAGCATAGCAGAGAGTACCGCAGGCGGCGGGATTCCCGGGGGTAACAGGCCCGAAGCCCAAGCGCCAATGAGAACGCACGGCACCCAAACCACCATGATGCACAGCGGGTGGGCGATAACAGTGAGGCGAAACGCCTTGGCGCTCTTGGCCGTTAGCCAATGCTGGAAGAGATGGGGAAACATACCCACGCTAAGCGGAATGAAAAGATAGGTAAGAAAAGTAAGGAAAGGGATACCGAGCTCTCGCTCGAAGGCAGAAACCTCGCCTGTTTTAGGATTCTTTTTCTTAAACTCAACATCGATTGGAGTACGGGTAAAGTGCGGTTGAACATTCGTCAATTCCTTGGCTTGGTCGGGTTCCAACAACCGACCGATGGGTTTCGGAGGCTCATTTTTTGCCAATGCTCCCTCCTTCTTATCGAAGCGGAAGTCCTGCACGATCTTTCCATCCTCCGTGATGCGGGCGGCCACGTTGCCGGCGTTATCAATGCCACCCAAGGCCTTAACTATAAATACAAACGCGACCAGACCCATAAACATGAAGACGATGGTTTGGAAAGTGTTCGCATAGGCTGCCCCGCGAGAACCGCCCATGAAGACATAGGCCAAGACAACAACACATACAACGAGACCCGTTAGCCAAGGCGGGACGCCGCCAAGCCATGCAGGGATGGATGGATCCGTGAAGATTGCCGGGAAAGCGCCTGCGGTGACCGGTTCGATCGTCTTGCCCGCTCCGATAATACCGATGAGCAAATAAGGAACCACTAGCAGGACGAGAATGGGAAAAAGAAGGTAGCCGAGTCCGTCTGACTCGAAACGAGCTCGGAAAAATTGAATCTGCGTCACATAGCCATACTTCTTACCGAATGCCCATAGACGAATGCCGATGATGAAGAACACGGCTGCGTGGACAAGTCCGCTGATGGAAGCCATCAATCCGTAAGTACCAATACCGCGCTCGAAAGACTTTCCAGTAGAACCTACGAGGGCAAAGGCTGTCATCGTAGTCCCGAACACGCTCATTAGCAAGAGGAACGGACCGATGCTGTGACTGGCGACGAAATAATCCTTACTAGTACCTCGAAAAAGGC
Organism: uncultured Opitutia bacterium; assembly: GCA_937893275.1. Lineage (GTDB taxonomy): Bacteria > Verrucomicrobiota > Verrucomicrobiia > Opitutales > Seribacteraceae. The sequence goes on from CALBIN010000399.1 coordinate 12,619, forward strand.
GACTGCTGTAAAAGCCAAGCGCCAGAAGTAAGCAGAGATAGCAAACGATGACGACCAAAGTGCTCATGAGGAACCCTCTTCCTTCTCGGCAGCCGTGGTTTCGGTCTCGGCGAAGGCCTCGAGGTCATGTGGCCAAGCCATTTTTATAGCGAGCCACCCAAGAGCCGCGCAAGCGAGAGAGAATACAGCATGAAAAGCCAGCCCGACTGGTAGAAACCCGAAGACGAGTGTACCGTCATCCCACCACCATTTGTCCTGATGAAGGACGAACATAAGCAGGAATAGTCCCCAGACAAGGGTCTTTCCGGATGAGGATTCCGTAGTGCTCACGGTTATTTCCCGATGGCGTAGAGGTGGGTCTGGGTGGCGACGTAGAGCACGCCGTTGGCTACCACGGGCGAACTATATACGGGAGCTCCCATATCCACGGTCTTGACCTTCGGCTTCTTCTTGCCGTGGTCCAGAATGATCAAATCGCCATCCTCGTTGCCAAGGAGGACTTTGCCGTCGACGACCAATGTGGAACCCCAAATCCTACTAAAAGAATCATGCTTCCAGTAGAGCTTGCCGGTGTTGGCGTCGAGGCAATGGACGATGCCGGCATACTCTGCTATGTAGACAAGGTCATCCGCTACGGATACGGTGGAAATTGTGCGACCTACCTCGGTATACTTCCAGACGACCTTGCCTGTTGCTGCATCGATACAGGTAAGGCGCCCCACTCCATCGCCATGTTCAGGATCCTGCCCAATGGCTGCGTAGACTTTTCCTTCATACAAAACGGGTGTTCCAATTAGTTCCGAAGGGCCAGGAGGAGTAGCGTAGGGAACCTTTTTTCCATTCTTGTCTTTGCGATAGTGGGGCTCGTTGCAGTCCACTTTCCAAATTGGGTTGAAAACATCAAAGCCTTCGTCGTCCTTTTCGGGCTTGGAGGAATAGCCATAACAGAAGCCATCCGTCCCGCCCCAGATAAGAACATCCTTGTTCCCCGCCTTGCCATAGGTGAGGGAGGACCAAGCTGCATGCAGGGCATCTTTTCCGGCACCGGATCCGTCCTCACCAACTAGTTCACCAGTATTCTTGTCGAGAGCAATCCAGCATGGAGATAATGGTGCGGGAATGTTGGTATGCGACCAATCGACGCCGTTTGAGGTAGCAACGAATAAGAAGTCCCCTACAATAACGGCAGAAGAACTGGTGACGTTGTGGGGAAAAACGCCAAGCTCGTCGCGCATGTCATATTTCCAGATCAAGTCAGCGTCCAATTCTTCCTTAAGCGGGGCTTTTTGACCCTTGGGGTTAACATACTTAGCCTCAGACTTGAAAGGGCCTTCGTTTCCATTCTTGAGACCTTCGACATCGACGCAGACAACCTCGCACTTGTTGGTCACTATGTAAGCTCTGTTACCTTCTATTGCGGGAGAAGAACAGATCCCGATGTATTCCCAATCGCTCACCTTCCCCGCGCCAAGCTTCGGAATGACGAGTTGCCAGTTCAGTTTACCGGTCTTTTCATCAAAGCACATGACAATGCCTCGATCGCCCTTTTTGGTTGGGTCCCGAGGGGATTCGTTATTAGTTCCCGCATAGACGCGTCCATCCGCCACGGTAACGTTTCCATAAGCCTGTGAGCCGAGCTTGGCGATCCACTTGATGTTTTTAGTCGTCTTCATGTCGACGACTTCATCCTCGTCCATACGCCCCGGATCGAAGTCCAAGTTTATCCCTTTTTCGAAGGAGACCATGTTGCGGGAACCGTTACCTCCCCAAATGGGCCAATCCGCAGCAAACGCCGTTTTCGCAACGAGAAGAAAAGCAAGAAGGCAGGTGGAAAAAGCTCTGACTGAAATAGTTGTTAAAAAATTCATATTGGTTGCTTCCTAGTTGTTGGAGGTGACGGAAATGTTATCTATGTAAACCTTTTTTAAGCTCTGGGGCGAAAGAGCATAGATGCCCGGCGAACCCTGCTTGTGAGCGTTTGCGTGGGGTGCTTCTATCGTCCAAGCCTCTGGCTCGTCGGATCCCTTCTCCCAAGCCTTTGCCCTAATTACCCCGGAACCATCGGTTGCAATGTCCACACGGGTCTTAAGGTGGTACCAAGTATTGGTTTTAATGCTAAAGGGAACAGAAACCTTGAACCTATCATAATTAGAAAAAACTTCGAGCTTTTGCCAATTGCCGACTAGGGCAACAATATAGCGTTGGTTAACCAGACCTATGGTGGACTTGATGCGTCGATTACCATCAGTCATGACATCGGCCTCGACGGTGTAATTGCTCATGTCCTTGTGACCGACAAAGTTCATGGCTCTTTGAAAGAGTACCTTGTCCAGAGTATTGCCGGCTATTTTATTGCCGTCGTTTTCCTGAATTTGCCATCGCATGCGAGCTCCAAGCCAAGCCAGGGGAGGATAAGAAAAGGGGATGTCGTCGGAAGATGTTTGGCTTAAGACAAAAGATTCCTCAAAGTTTTCAGCATAAGGAAGATCCTGCAGGATACGACCTCGAGCCACTCCGGACACTTTGCCGTCCGTCACCCTCAAGGCTCCAGCCGAAAGCTTGGCATCGGAGGCTGCCACAAGAACACCGTCGTTGGAAATTTCCGCGTCGACCTTCACCTTCACTTTCGCGGTTGGCGGAATCCACTTTTCCCAAGTGAGCCCCTCCGATAACTCGGCGATGCGTCGGCCGGTTTTGTCGAGGGAAAAAACCTTGAATTTTTGCGAGGTACCTGACTTTACGGCGAATTCCGCAGGGACGACCTGCAAGGCAACGGGATCGCCCGTGCCCTTTGCCTGAGCAACGGCTGTCGCCGTGAAATCAGGTGCCGGTGTTTTGGAGCCAAAGCAATAAAGACGCTTCTTCGACTGGACGAAAAGGCGACCATGTGATGCCGACGGCGCCGCAAGGCATGCACCATCGAGCTGAACCGCATCGAGGATTTCACCGGAATCACCCTTGTCCTTAACTACGAAGCATTTCCCGTCGAACATCGGAACATAAAGTTTACCGTCAGCCCATAAGGGGGATGCATGAACTTGATCGGGGGACAGCTTGACTCGCCAAATAATGTCACCTGTCGCGGCATTAAGGCAGAGCAAAACTCCAGTTTTACTAGTACAGTAAATGCGGTTCTCTCTATAAACTGGCGTACTGGTAAAAGCCTCCAGTTCATTGTTGCGCCATTTTTCGTCTTCTTTGCCAAGGATCAAGGCCGGTTCACCTGGCCCAGGAAGTTTAACCGGTTTCTTGATGGCCACCATGCGGCCGATCTCTGTGGCGTCTAGATTTTCCTTACCGTGGACGGCGACCACGACATCATCGTGCAAAATGACTCCCGAGTTAACCCCACCGTGGGACATTTGAAAACGCCAGAGCGGTTGCCCGCTGCGAGCGTCTATGCAAACCACATTCCCACAACCGGTTCCACTGTAAAAAACCCGGCGGCCGTCGGAAAGGTCTTCGAAAATGAGTGGGGCAAAAGAGCTGTCTTTTGGGGTAATGCCAGGCGTGGAAAACCAAACTAATTCACCCGTATGCTTATCGAAGGCGTAAAACCTGTCTCGAGCGGGGCCATTGCTCCCCCAGTTTGCAGTAATGGCATGAATGATTACTAAATCACCATCCACGCAGGGTCCGCCAGTGCGTCCGTTGGGAAAAGTAAGCCGAGAAAACTCTTCCATCAAGGATCGTTCCCAAAGAGACTTTCCATTCTTATCGAATCCAAGAAGAAGACCCGTACTTGTCTGGAAATACACATTGCCGGTCTCGCCATCGACACACGCTGCGCCTACGCCATAGCGGTTGTAAACAATGTCGCTTAGAAAGTCGCTGTAACGGCGCTCCCACAAAACCTTGCCACTTAAGGCGTCCATACAAACCAAGGCTTCCTGCAAGTCACCGGTTACACCATAATATCCAAAATGGTATATCCGCCCCCCCGCCGCAACAGGTACTCCGCCGCCCTGAATTTCATGAGTCCAGAGGAGTGAAGAATCGTTCAAGTCAAGTGTATCAGGCAAACCCGTCTGCTGGGAAACGCCGGAACCAAGAGGTCCGCGCCAATAAAGCCAATCGGAATTTACAAGCGATGCTTTGGCTGGAGTTTGCGGCTTGGCCGCGACGGTAGTCGGTTCGCCAGTCTCTTTCTCTACGGAAGTAACACATCCCGAGTTGGCTCCAATCAAAAACAAGATCAAACAAGTCGCAGGGAAAAGTTTGAGGGTTGGTTTAAAATGCATCGTCATAATAATCAAATATCCTTTAGGGGCGAATTTGTCCAAAAAAATTTGAGGACAATTTTCGGGTTGAATTTAAAAAGAGAAATCAATTAGTACCTGTACGTACTTTATTGTCAAACCTTGTCACGCATGAAGAGAGAAAAAAATTGCGAGGTCATAGAACCTCCCATCGACCATCCCTCGCGTCGTCGAATGCCACCGCTCTTACGCGAATGTTGGATGTTATTAAACTACACCCTAATGCGCCGCCTCGCCGACCTCGACTTGACTCCGGATCAATACATTGCTTTGCGTTGGCTTACTGAAGTCACCGAAAAAGGAGCACGTGGTCTCTCGCAAAAAAATCTCTGCGAGCTCATGACAAGTGACCCCAACACCATCGCCGCAATGATGCGACGGATGGAAAAGGCTTCACTCGTCCAAAGAGCGAAGGACCCTGAGGATGGACGAAGGCTTGTTGTCTCCCCAACTCCCCAAGGAATCGGGCTCTATACCAAGGCATCGGTTCGCGCCAAGGCGTTGGAAGGTGAAGCCCTTCACGGACTCAATCGGAAAGAAAAAGAGATGTTTCTCGAGGACCTAAACTGTCTTGCTCGATCTTGTAGGGAAACTTTTAATGCAATAAAACTTTCCCAAAACAGCTAAACGGAAAGACTGGTCTTTCGAAAAATAGATGGCAAATAGCAAAAAAACGCTCGCCTCTAATAACCTCAACTCTACAAGTAACGACTTCTTTATTCCCTAGCATCTAACATTTACCCACCTTGACCAATATCCCCGAAGCCTAGATAACATTTTGTAAATTAACCCATGTTACCAGCCAAAAGCATATGATGAAACCGCTCAAAACAGAGACCTCCAGAAACACTACATTATCCAGCATCTTCAATCTTTCGGGACTCATGAAATCATTGTTGCCGTCCGTATGCATACTTGGCGCCACAGCAACGGTTAATGCCCTAGATGTAAAAAAAGGTGAACACATCGTGCTCCTCGGGAACACCTTGGCCGAACGTATGCAGCATCATGGCTGGCTAGAGTCCTACGCCCAGTTGGCCATGCCCGAAAAAGCACTGGTCTTTCGCAACCACGGATTTTGTGGCGACAAAGTGGACAAACGCCCACGCAATCGGGGTTTCATCAACCCACATGACTATCTCACCATATCCAAGGCCGACGTCATACTATCCTTCTTCGGGGCAAACGAGGCATGGGACAAGAACCCCGGCAACTACAAAGGCATCCTTTCCAAGTGGGTCGATGAGACCAAAGGGAAGCAATACAATGGCAAGAGCGCGCCACGCATCGTGCTTTTCTCTCCCATTGCTCACGAGAACCTGGAAAGCCCCAACCTGCCCGACGGCAAGGAACAAAACAAGCACCTCGCCGCATACGCTATCGCCACCGCCGAAGTAGCAAAAGAAAAGGGCGTAGAGTACGTCGACCTGTTCGGCCCTTCACAGGCCCTCTACGCCAAGAGCGGGGAGGCGCTCACAATGAATGGCATCCACTTGACCAACGAGGGCAACAATCACTTGGCCCAAGTCATCTTCAAGGCACTCTTCGGGAAAGAAGCCCCAACCAATCACAAGCATTTGGAGCAAACCAAAGCCGCCGTGCTGGACAAGAACTGGCACTGGTTCAACCGCTACCGGGCGACCGATGGCAACGATGTCTGGGGCGGACGATCCGGCCTGCGCTTCGTTGACGGACAATCAAACAAGGACTCCCTCTTTCACGAACTCTCCATGATCGACGCCATGACTGCCAGTCGGGATCTGGTGGTTCATGCAGCTGCCAAGGGAAAGACCATCGTGGCAGACGATTCCAATGTCCCTGCCCCCATCAAGGTGAAATCAAATGTTGGAGGGAAGTCAAGAAGCAGCAATGCCTCCAAAGAAGGAGATGTGAAGTATGCGTCGCCGGAAGAAACCGTCAAACAACTAGAATTGGCCGAGGGTCTCGAAGCCAATGTTTTTGCATCCGAGAAAATGTTTCCCGAAGCCATTAACCCGGTACAATTAGGCGTAGGCCCCAAGGGGCGTCTCTGGGTAGCTTCTTGGCGCACGTACCCCAAGTGGGAACCACTCAAGGAAATGGCTGACACTATTTCCATTCTGCCCGATGAAAACCGCGACGGCGTAGCCGACAAGTCCATCATCTTCGCCAAAGTACACAACCCGACAGGCTTCACCTTCTGGAACGGTGGCGTCATCGTGGCATCCGCCCCGGATCTCATATTCCTCAAGGACACCGATGGTGACGACAAGGCGGATGTTCGCATACGCATCATGCATGGCATCGACTCAGCAGATACTCACCATGCGGCAAACAACCTCACTTTTGGCCCAGGTGGTAATGTCTACTATCAACGTGGGGTATTTCATGTTTCCAATGTGGAAACCCCCTGGAAAGGCCCACAACAGCACGGAAACAGTGCCATGTATCGCTTCAACCCCCGCACTCACGAATATGCTTTTCACGCCAATAACAGTCCAAACCCTCATGGGGTCTCCTTCAATCATTGGGGATATCATTTCGCGACCGATGGAACCGGTGGTCGCGCTTATCAGGTGCGACCCGACGGCAAGGGCGGTTTCAAGATGCAGACTCTCCTAAACAAAACAGTCCGCCCCGTTTGTTCTAGCGGTATTCTTTCCAGCGACCACTTCCCCGAGCGCAACAACGGCAACTTCCTCATTTGCAATTCCATCGGTTTTCTCGGTCTCAAACAGTATACCTTGGCCACGGATGATGCCGGCAACGTCAAGGGCACACAAATAGAGGATTTGCTCATCTCCAAGAAAGACCGCAACTTCCGCCCCACCGACTTCGAGATCGGAGATGACGGCGCCCTATACGTAGCCGACTGGCAAAATGTAATCATCGGACACATGCAGCACAATGTTCGAGACCCCAACCGCAATAAAACCCACGGCCGAATTTATCGAGTTACCGCTAAAGGTCGTCCCCTCATGAAGCATGTCAAGGTTGTTGGTCAACCGATCCCTGCACTACTCGATCTGCTCAAGCACAATACCTACAACATTCGCTTGCGAGCTCGTTTCGAGTTGAGTGGCCGTAAAACGGATGCTGTCATTTCAGCCACCAAGGATTGGCTTAAAAAGAACAAGGAAAGCAACGCCCAGCTAGAAGGTCTGTGGGTACACCAACAGCACAACGTGGTGAACGGTGAACTTCTCAAATCCCTTCTTAATTCGAAAGAACGCGACGCCCGCATTGCCGCCAAGACGGTAGAACAATTCTGGCAGAATCGTCTCTAATTTCAGGGTAAATTACCAATTTCGAGACATTAGTCTTTAAGGGAATAAAAACGAGAACCGTGTTCGGCATGGTTTCGTAAAATGTGCTGAAAAGGCATCACGCTCGAATTATGATTAATAAACCTCCATCCTTGGAAATAATAGTGGCTGTGATATGGACCATTTGGGCTGCAAATGGATCCTTGCTAGCCAAAAACGAAGACCTCGTCGCTGAAGGGACCAAGCCAGTCAAACTGGCGGGAGGATTCAAGTTCACCGAAGGGCCCGCAGTTGCTCCCAACGGAGACGTTTACTTCTCGGACATCCCCAACAGCCGCATACACAAATGGGACCTGAAGGAGAAGAAGGTTTCCGTTTTCATGGAAAAGTCGGGAGGCGCCAACGGCCTCTTTTTTTCCAAGGAGGGTGATCTTTTTGCCTGCCAAGGTGAATCCAAGCGGGTCACATCTTTCTACCTTGAAGACGGAGGGGAAAAGGAATTGCTGGCCGACCAGTTCGACGGTCGCCCCTTCAACAAGCCAAACGACCTTTGGATACATCCCAACAACGGCGTATTCTTCACCGATCCCAACTACGGAAAACAGGACCTTTCCCAAGAAGGTGAATACCTTTATTTCATCACGCCTTACAGGGATCAAGTCTTTCGAGTAGACAAGGACTTGAAGCGCCCCAACGGCGTGGTTGGAACCCCGGACGGTAAAACCCTGTACGTGGCCGATCCGGGACAGGGGAAAACCTTTCGCTACACTGTGGAGGAAGGCGAGGAAGGAACCTTGTCGGGCAAGAAACTGTTCGCGGATTCAGGTTCCGACGGCATGACTTTGGACAACAAGGGGAACCTCTACCTCACCTTTGGTGACGTCTTGGTCTACGACCCACAGGGCAAGAAAATCGCTGAGATCGAGTTCCCTGAAAAACCATCTAATGTTTGCTTTGGTGGGAAGGATGGAAAAACCCTCTTCGTAACCGCCAGAACGGGATTCTATTCTCTCGAAATGAAAGTTGCTGGTGCTGGATTTGTGGATACCGCTGCCGCCATTAAAGGCGATGAATTCAAAATCGCTATTTCATGCATCAAGGAAAAGCTGATGTACGACATCAAGGAGTTCACAACTCGATCAGGTCAAAAAATAACAGTTACTTTTAAAAATAGTGATTTTCCGCCCCATAATCTGCTTTTCGTCAAACCCGGTGCAGCCGATGAAGTGGCAGGTCTAGCAATCGCCTTGGGAGCCGAGGGTTTCGCCAAGGGGTTTCGCCCCGACTCCGACAAAATATTGTGGGGGTCCGCCATGCTTGACCAGGGTCAACAATCCACCATCAACTTCATTGCCCCCGAACCAGGCGACTACCCCTATCTCTGCACTTTTCCCGGACACCATATCCTCATGCGGGGAATGATGCACGTAGTAAAATAGTTTCAGCAGACGAGTCTTCCGAACAACCTGGGACCCGTTCCGCTCTGGCGGTTTACTTACCTGTTGGTTTCCGCCATCCCCAAGCAGACAATATCACCTCGACTGCTACGGCAATAAAGCCTGCCGTTGGAATAAGATGGTGGGGTCCAACCATCCTTTCCGCCAAGCACTTGAAAACGAGCTTTTTCCACATAGCCGGCGGGATTGGCTTCAGCTAGGGCAAGTTCGCCCGAATCGCTAAGAATTACAAGAGTGTCGCCCACGAGAATGACGGACCCTAAACCAAAACCCTTTTGTTCCCATCGATTCGAACCTTTCCGAATATCCAGACAGCACAAGGTTGCGTATTT
>CALBIN010000400.1 GCA_937893275.1 uncultured Opitutia bacterium
AAGTAAATAATTGTAACGACAAACAAGTCGGTAGAAAAATAATTAGGCTTGAGGCAACGGGCATTTTGCCGAATCGTAGATCGTTTGAGGGAAATCCCCTAATTTAGAATAGAAGAATGACTGAACACGCTATGAGTGAAGAAAATTCAATTCCCGAAGAGAAAAAAAAGTGTGCTGAAGACTATTGGAAAGCCAACCTACGCCTAATGGGATGCCTGTTGGTAGTTTGGTTCGCGGTCTCCTACGGTTGCGGGATTCTTTTCGTAGATCAATTGGACGAGATAAGAATCGGCGGATTCAAGCTCGGTTTCTGGTTCGCTCAGCAGGGATCCATATATGTCTTCGTAGCCCTCATCTTCTTTTACGTATGGAAAATGAACAAAATCGATCGCGAGTTCGATCTGGACGAATAATCGTAGTTCTCGCTTAATTCTTTTTTTTTTCGACATGGATCTAAAAACTTGGACCTATCTAATCGTGGGGGTTACCTTCGCCCTCTACATCGGTATCGCCATCTGGTCTCGGGTGAAGACCACAAAGGGTTTCTACATTGCGGGCGGGGGCGTTTCTCCTCTTGCCAACGGCATGGCCACGGCGGCGGACTGGATGTCGGCGGCTTCCTTCATCTCGATGGCCGGGCTCATTTCCTTCATGGGGAGAGACGGCGCCTATTACTTGATGGGTTGGACTGGAGGATATGTGCTGCTGGCATTGCTACTGGCTCCGTACCTGCGCAAATTCGGCCAATTCACGGTGCCCGACTTCGTTGGCGAGCGCTACTATTCAAAGCAAGCGAGATTGGTGGCCGTAATCTGCGCGATTTTCGTATCCTTCACCTACGTTGCAGGTCAAATGCGCGGGGTGGGCGTGGTGTTTTCCCGCTTTCTGGACGTGGACATAAACGTCGGGGTCTTGATCGGCATGACCATCGTTTTCTTCTACGCAGTCATGGGAGGCATGAAGGGCGTCACCTACACGCAAGTCGCCCAATACTGCGTGCTCATCTTTGCCTTTCTCGTGCCTGCCATTTTCATTTCCATATCGATGACGGGTAACGTATTTCCTCAAATCGGGTTCGGATCCACGGTGGTTGATTCATCGGGTGTCGACTCCGGCGTCTATTTGTTGGACAAGTTGGACAAACTTAACACCGAACTCGGGTTCGCCGCGTATACGAGTGGAAACAAAGACACCATCGACGTATTTTTCATCACGCTCGCTCTCATGGTGGGGACCGCCGGACTACCTCATGTCATCATCCGTTTCTTCACCGTGCCCAAGGTAAGGGATGCTCGAATTTCCGCAGGCTACGCCTTGTTTTTCATCGCCCTGCTCTACACCACCGCTCCGGCCATTGCCGCCTTCGCCCGCACCAATCTCATTGAAACGGTACAAAACCAACCTTACAAGAAAATGCCGGACTGGTTCCGCAACTGGGAAACCACCGGATTGCTTGCTTGGGTGGACAAAAATGACGACGGCAAAATTCAATATGCCAAGGGTAGCGCCTTCGACAAACTTCCCGAACAAAAGAAGCTTAAACTGGTAAAGTCTGAGAAACAGGGAATGTCGGGCGAGGCAACCTATGAAAACGGACCTTCCGCCAATGCAAACGAATTGCACGTCGATCGAGACATCATCGTATTGGCGAATCCCGAAATCGCCAATCTGCCGAACTGGGTGATCGCACTCGTTGCCGCAGGTGGATTGGCAGCCGCCCTGTCCACTGCTGCGGGACTTTTATTGGTGATCTCCGCTTCCGTATCGCACGATTTGCTAAAGAAAATTCTAATGCCCGATATAAGCGAAAAGAAGGAACTGCTCTATGCTCGTCTCGCAGCCACCGTAGCCGTTTGCATAGCCGGTTATTTTGGAATTAATCCCCCGGGATTCGTGGCACAGGTAGTCGCCTTCGCCTTCGGCTTGGCGGCAGCCTCTTTCTTCCCGGCGATAATACTAGGAATCTTTTACAAGCGCATGAACCGGGAAGGAGCCGTCGCCGGCATGATCGTGGGCATCGTTTTCACGGCCTCCTATATTTATTACTTCAAATTCTCGAATCCCGAGGCCAACAACAAGGATAATTGGCTGTTCGGCATATCGCCGGAAGGTATCGGAGGCTTGGGCATGTTGCTTAACTTCGCCGTATCCTTGCTAGTTTCTCGCTTTACCCCTCCCCCACCCGACGAAGTTCAAGAATTAGTGGAAAATATTCGCGTGCCGCGAGGAGCAGGCGAGGCCAGCGATCACTAGACGGCATTTTCGGATTACCATGAGAACTTTGCTTGTTTTTATTTCCCTGACTCTATCGTCCGTTCTGTTGCTAGGGCTTTCACTACACGGGAAACAGGAAAAGAAAGACGAGAAAGGATTCACACCGCTCTTCGACGGCAAATCCCTAGAAGGCTGGGAAGGCAAAAAGGAATTCTTTCGGGTACAGGACGGTGCCATCGTGGCGGGCTTTCTGGATGCCCGCATACCAAACAATGAGTTTCTTGCCAGCGAAAAGGAATACGGGGACTTCGAATTGCGCTTCGAAGCTAAGCTCGTTGGTCAAGGCAACAACGCAGGCGTACAATTCCGTAGCCAACGCATACCCAAAACCCACGAGATGATCGGCTACCAGTGCGACGTCGGGGGCTGGAGCAAGGGAACCATATGGGGCTTCCTCTACGACGAGTCCCGACGACGAAAGATGCTCGCCGAAGCCCCACAGGACGAGCTGAAGAAACACGTCAAACCGAAGGGCGAGTGGAACAAGCTCATCGTTCGAGCGGAAGGCCCTCGCATTCAAATTTGGCTAAACGGTTATCAAACAGTTGACTTTACCGAGAAGGAAAAAGACATTCCCCTCAAAGGACGTCTCGGACTCCAAGTTCATGGAGGCCCACCCCTCGAGTGCCACTACCGAAACCTTAGAATCAAAAAGTTTTAAATCCCAAGAGGAACTAAACCTCATCAATCAAAGGAAAGACATGAGCCAAAGCCGTAGAAACTTCATCAAGCAATCCGCCCTCGCCTCAACGGCGTTCGGGGCTTTCACCATTAGCGGGACCAAGTCTTCGGGCAAGGTCATCGGGGCCAACGAACGAATAAACGTCGCTGTGTGCGGTATCAAGGGACGAGGCGCCGCCCACATGGGATCTCTCGGACGCGTGAAGAACGTGCAGATTTCTCATCTGGTAGATCCCGACACCCGCCTTTTCGAAGGCCGAAAAAAGTTCGTCAATAGCCGTTACAAGAACAATCCGGATTGCATCCAAGACGTCCGCAAGGCACTTGAGAACAAGGATATTCACGCGATATCCGTGGCCACGCCAAACCACTGGCACAGCCTGATGTCGATCTGGGCCTGCCAAGCGGGCAAGGACGTATACGTCGAAAAGCCGCTCAGCCATAATATTTACGAAGGTCGCAAGTTGGTGGAAGCCGCCGAAAAATATGGTCGCATCGTCCAACACGGGACCCAAAGTCGCTCCAACCAAAGTTGGGCAAACAAGGCCAAGGAAATCGCAGAAGGGAAACATGGGAAACTGGAAGTTTCCCTAGGCACCTGCCACAAACGCAGAGGCAGCATCGGCAACAAGGATACCAAGACTCCACCCAAGGAACTGAATTTCGACGTCTGGACGGGACCTGCCCAAAAGGAGGAGTATCACGAAAACTTAGTTCACTATAATTGGCACTGGTTCTGGAAATACGGCAACGGCGACATCGGCAACCAAGGAGTACACCAAATCGACGTCGCCCGCTGGATGATTCCCGGTGCCATGTGGCCCAAAAGCGTCATTTGCGTAGGTGGACGCTTTGGCTACGAGGATCAGGGACAAACGGCTAATACGCAGTTAGCTATTTTCGACTATGGAGAGAGCCAACTCGTATTCGACGTGCGCGGTCTCAGCGGCAAGAGCAATATGGGCGTATCCAACCACCAGTACTTTGACAAGAACGCCCCTGTGGGAAAAAAGAAGGTTCTAAAGCTCAAGGGCGTGAAAAGCCCAGTTGCCGACCGAGGCGATGGCGACAACTTCGCCAATTTCATTACGGCCGTCCGCAGTCGCAAGACCACCGACATGAACGCCCACGTGCTCGAGGGGCATGTATCGAGCGGACTTTGCCACCTCGCAAACTTGTCCTACCAACTGGGTGAAAAACAAAGTTTCAGCAAAAAGAACAAGATTTTCGGCGACAACAAGAAGGCTTACGAGTACTTCGAAAGGATGCAGGACCATCTCAAGGGAAACAGTCTCAAGCTGGAAGAGATCGATTACGTCGTCGGCCGCGAGCTCAAGTTCGATAGTAAAAACGAATCCATCATTGGCGACGACGAAGCCAACGCGATGTTGACTCGTAAATATCGCGCGCCATTCGTGGTTCCTGAAAAAGTGTAACAGCGGGCTTTCCATTTATGTTTTTAAGCGGCTCGGTTTCCATCAGGAATCCGGGCTGCTCTTGCTTAAAAAAGCTCATTTGCATTTGCATATGCAGTGTAGTTGATATATTTTGCAAATGTTCATCGAAATGAAAGTTCTTCCTTACTTGTACTGTCTTGTGCCACTTGTGGCGGCATCGTTGGCGTTTATGCCGCAAGTTCGAGCAGTTCCCCCACCCTTCAATCCATCTCCGCAAAAAACGGCAATCATGCGGGAGGCGGTCAAGCGCATAAACCTATCGATCGAACAAAAACTCGCGGAAAAGAAAATTCCCTATAACGAAACCCTGAACGACTACCTGTTCGTTCGTCGCATATACGTGGACTTGAGCGGTACGATCCCGACTTATGAACAGGTAATCTCCTTCGTTCGCAACAGGGACCCCTACAAGCGCACCCGACTAATTAATTATTTACTAGCTTCGGAAGGGTACGTCAGCCACCTCTACAATTACTTGGCGAACTTGTTGCGAATCCAATCCCAAATGCCCGGAAGCAATCTTCGGTCCGACCCATTCATTGCCTGGCTGAAGGACTCCATTCATCAGGACAAGCCCTACAACCGCATCGTCTACGAAATGATTTCGGCCTCTGGCCGACTCCACGACAACCCAGCCGTGGGCTACCACCTCCGAGACGTCGACATGAAATTGGATCACGTGTCGTTCATGTCGAAGATTTTTCTGGCCAAGGATATTTCATGCGCCCAATGCCATGACCACCCCTTCGAGGAGTGGACGCAGATGGACTATTATTCGCTGGCCTCATTCCTCGGCGGACTTGAAACCAAGGGGAAAGCAACGTCTCCAGATAAAAAGAAAAAGGGCAAGAAACCAGGATCCACTCCTTCCGATGAAGTGAAAGAGACGATGCAGGAGTTTCTCAAGAGTCGAAACTTCGAGCTGGCCATCGCGAAAAAGGAAAACCTCAGCTTCACTCGCGACAAGGAAAAGGTGAAAGAAAAAGCAAAACAGTTCCGCGACGCCTTTGACCGCCTGATGAACGACAATCGCTACAACGTTCATGACAAGGAGGACGCGATTATGAAACTCCCCGACGACTACCAGTACGATGATGCCAAACCGGGTGAAGAGGTGAAGCCACGCGTTCTGGTGGGTGCAGAACCGAAATTCCCGAGGAACCTGAGCAATCGGGAACAACTCGCCCAATGGATCGCCAGTCCCAACAACCAATGGTTCGCGCTTACCATCGCTAACCGCATGTGGGCTCGATTCTTTGGTCTTGGAGCCGCCGAACCCCTTCACGATGTGGAAGTGGACGATGCCCCAAACCCTGTCCTTCTCAAGACGATAACAGAAGTTATGATCGCCCTAGACTTCGACCTGAGAGCATTCTCCTGGGTGTTGGCGCACACCAACTCCTACAATCGTCTCGCCACTCGCAAGCTCATTACTGAAAAGGACGACTATTTTTTCCCCGGCCCCACGCTGCGACGGATGACTGCCGAGCAAGTTTGGGATTCCTTCGTCACCCTTCTTGTCGAAGACCCACTGCGCTACCGCTCGGCCCCAAGTCTAACCCTACAGAACATCACTAGCGCCGAAACAGCCATCTCCTTCACCGAGTCCCTAACCAAGAGTTCGGGCAAAGGCAAAATGAAGTCGCAAGGAGAGTTCCTCCTCCTCGACTCTCAAACTGGGGAAACCGTACTCCAAGGAGGAAAAGACATGGCTTCTTCCTCAGGAGATCCCGCCGTGCAACGCGTTACCTCCGGTCGGGGCAAGGAAAAGCTCATTCTTGCCCGTGCATCCGAATTAGAGCAACCAACCCCGCAGGGGCATTTCCTGCGAAAATTCGGCCAATCCGAACGGACCTACGTCGCGGGAGCTTCCAACCTGTCAGGATCCGTTCCTCAAATCATGGAACTCATGAACGGTTTCGCGACCGAGGCCCTGATCAACCAAGATTCGTTGATCTTCCGTAAAATGAAGGATGAGAGAAGTCCCACAAAACGGGCGGAAATTGTCTTTCTCAGTGTCCTCAATCGTCTGGCAAACCCAGCCGAGCAAAAGCTCCTTCGCAAAACTCTACTCAAAAGCGATGACGATGACATGGCAGACCTTATTTGGGCCCTACTCAACACACCCGAGTTTTTCTTCATCAAATAACGAATCCTCAACGTCATGGAACCATGCACGACTTAGTACGACGACTCGACGACGACTCCCGGCGCGCCTTCCTCGCTTACGCCGCCAAGGCCGCCCTTGGCGTCACCCTGCTCCCACCTGCCTTTTTATCGGGAGCACCAGGCGACCCGACAGCTCCGGGCACCACCCCAATGATGAAAAAGAAGGCGCTCTGCGACAGCGTCATCTTCCTTTATATGCGTGGCGGGATGAGCCAAATAGATACCTTCGACCCCAAGACAGACGATGCAACAAAGGGTTCCACTCGTCCCGTCGCCACCAAAGCCAACGGATTGCAATTATCCAACTTACTTCCCAAACTAGGTGAGCAAGCGAACGACTTGTCCGTTATCCGATCCATGACCACTCGGACAGGTGCCCATTCGCAAGCCTCCTATGTTATGCATACGGGCTATCGTCAGCGACCGGGGATGACTCACCCGCAGCTTGGTTCTTGGTCACAACATTTTCTTGGTAAGTCTCATCCCGTGCTCCCTTCGAGTGTCGTCATTTCAAGCGGCAACCCCGGTCCCGGATTCCTGCCACCCGATCACAGTCCCCTTCCAATCGGAGATCCCAACAAGGGGATCAAGAACCTTCTTCCCGACGTGGATAAAACCCGCATGGACAAACGCGTCAACTTAGCGCGCCAGTTTTCTTCGGCGTTCGAATACTATTTCCCTCACGAGGACGTTAAGGCCTACTCCGACTTCTACAAACAAACCGTGAAATTCCTTTCCGGAGACGCCGCCGAACCCTTCGACATTTCCCAGGAACCCGGCAACATACGCAACCAATACGGGAACCATTCGTTCGGCCAAGGTTGCTTGCTCGCCCGTCGACTGGTCGAGAAAGGCGTCCGCTACGTGGAAGTGAAATCCCGACAAAATTGGGATTCCATGCATGGTGGAACGGGACAGCTCAACGCTCTGGCTAATGAGCTCGACGGAACCGTCTCCGCGCTCATGACCGACCTCCGGGAGCGCGGCATGCTGGACCGCACGATGATTGTAATCACTTCGGAATTCGGGCGGACCTCTAAAGTCAAGGGGAACGGTGGACGAGACCATCATCCAAACGGCTTCTCTTGCGCCCTAGCCGGCGGCGGAATCAAAGGCGGCCAAGCCATAGGAGCCACCAATGAAAAAGGCCGAGAACCGGATCCGAAGTTCGAACCAAAGGATCTCCACGCCACCATCGCCACCGCCATGGGCATGGACGTCGAGAAGCGCTTTCATCCCAAAGGCGGCGGACGTCCCTCCTTCGTAGGTGGACGAGGAAAGCCCATAATGGATTTGCTCGCCTAAAGAAAGCTGTTCGTAACTCGCGAAAAAAACTCGCGAAAGTCAGCCGGATTCCAGATGCTGGGTGGCATGATCCGGGTCTTTTCTCTTTTATTCGTAGCAACCTGTTTAAGCTGCACCTGCTATGCAGCCAAGAAACCGAACTTCATTCTCGCCATGGCCGACGACCAAGGCTGGGGCGAAATGGGCTACCAAGGCCACAAGGCACTGAAGACACCCAACTTCGACGAAATGTCGAAATCGGGTCTTCGCTTCGACAGGTTCTACGCAGCCGCTCCGGTGTGCTCGCCCACCCGTGCCAGTTGCCTTACGGGGCGGCATCCCAACCGGATGGGCGTCTTCAAGTGGGGATACCCCATGCGGACGGGAGAAATAACCATAGCCGAAGCACTCAAGAAAGCCGGTTATGCCACGGCCCACTTCGGGAAGTGGCACTTGGGCTCCGTTCGCGCCGACAGCGCCGCATGCCCCGGAGCCAACGGCTTCGACGAATGGGCGTCGGCTCCCAACTTCTACGAGAACAACCCGCTATTCAGTCACAACGGCAAGGTCATCGAGGTAAAGGGAGAAAGCTCCCTCGCCACCATGGAGATCGCCCTCCGATGGATCAGAAAAGTGGCAGAGGCGGACAAGCCGTTCCTTGCCGTCATTTGGTTTGGGAACCCGCATGGCCCCCACATCGGCGTTGATAAATTCCTCAAACCCTACGCGAAGGAAGCAAAGGCGATGCAAAACTTTTATGCCGAGATCACAGGCATGGACGCCGCCATGGGTGAGCTTCGCAAGGGACTCCGCGAAATGGATAAGCATGAAGACACTCTCCTCTGGTACACGAGCGACAACGGAGGACTCAAGCCCAGCTCCATGGGCGGACTCTCGGGCAAGAAAGGCAACCTGCTCGAAGGAGGAATACGCGTACCGGCGATCCTCGAATGGCCGGCAAAGATTCCAGAACCCAGAACTAGTTCGGCTCCCTGCAACACTTCCGACTTCTACCCTACTTTACTCGAACTCGCAGGAGTTTCCCTGCCCAAGGATCAGCCTCCACTCGACGGCATCAGCCTAGTTCCGCTGATTGAGGGAAAGACCGACGTCCGCAAAAAAGCTATGGGGTTCTGGGACTTTCCCGCTCCCGGGCGAGGTCGACGAGCGCGAGCGATGCTGGAATCTTTGCGGAAAGAACAGCAAGCGGGCGAGGTGAAACCGGCTCCGAAAGAAGGACATGTCGAAAAACAATACTCGACCAAGTCTTTCCCGGGTCCTGCCGCATGGATTGACGGGGATTGGAAATTACTTCGCGGGAAGGGTGCCCCCAAGCTATTCAACCTTGCCAAGGATTTCGCCGAGAAAAACGATATTGCCGACAAACACCCCGGAAAGGTAGCGGACATGCAAAAGGCGCTCATCACTTGGCAAAAGTCCGTGACCCATAGCCTAAACGGCGAAGACTACAAGAAGTGAAAGAGGCCAAGCATTCATGGCGGAAGGAAGATTCATCTGCTTTGGAACCCGCAACGGGCTTATACGTGCCATTCTCGCGTATCGCCTCGGGTATATTCCTAATAGGTTTCGTATTATTCCATTCTCTGCATCTTGGCGCCAAAGTAGATTTCCTAAGCGAAGTGCGACCCATTCTCTCCGACACTTGCTACAAATGCCACGGCCCAGACTCCAAGGCCCGCAAAGCCAAACTCCGACTTGACAAACGAAACCCTGCCTTCTCCGAGAAAGACGGGGTGACTCCGATCGTTCCAAACGATCTCGCGAAAAGCGAAGTCATCCGCCGCATCACCTCAAGAGATCCCGATGAACGCATGCCCCCTCCGGACTCGGGGCTAGAACTCACCACCGACCAGATCGACGTTTTGAGCAATTGGGTAAACGAGGGAGCCGACTGGCCCGAGGACGATCGCCATTGGTCTTTCATTCCGCCTGTTCGACCCGAAGCGCCCCAAGCCAAAAACAAAGACTGGCCTCGGAACGACATCGACCGGTTCGTCCTCGCCCGTCTGGAAAAGGAAAGCCTGCATCCATCCCCCGAGGCCAACAAGGAAACCCTTCTTCGTCGCGTGACATTCGACCTCACGGGGCTTCCCCCTTCTCCCGAGGAAATGGATGACTTTCTTGCGGATAAATCGGACGAGGCTTACGACAAGGTCGTCGACCATCTCCTCAGTTCGCCCCATTACGGGGAACACATTGCCTCCTCGTGGTTGGATGCCGCCCGCTACGCAGACACCGATGGATACCAAAACGACCGTACCCGCTACATGTGGGTTTGGCGCGACTGGGTCATTCGCTCCCTCAATGAGAACAAACCATTCGACCGTTTCATCGTCGAGCAAATGGCGGGTGACCTTCTGCCAGAACGCGACTTCTTTACCCAAGTCGCCACAGGCTACAACCGAAACCACCGCATTAATTCGGAAGGCGGTTCCATTCCCGATGAATGGATTGTGGAGTACGTAGCTGATCGAGTCGAAACTCTAGGCACAACTTTTTTGGGTCTCACCCTCAACTGTTCTCGTTGTCACGACCACAAATATGATCCCGTCACCCAGCGCGAATTCTACTCACTATTCGCCTTCTTCAACGGGATCGACGAAGCTGGTCTTGGCCCGAACAACGGCAACAGTCCTCCCTTCATTCCCGTTCCCAAAAGCTGGCCCAACCTGAAGCCGGAAGAGAACAAGTTCGTAATTCCCGCAAAGATGAAAATCAAGGTTGTGCAAACTTCAGTTCCTCGCCCACAACCGGGTTCTGCCAATACCGTCATGGTCATGCACGAACTACCGAAACCGAGATCCACCTACATTCTCGAGCGCGGCCAGTATGACCATCCCGAAAAATCGGAAACCCTCTCCCCCGCAGTCCCCGCAATCATAGGCGGTTGGAAAAAGCAATGGCCAGCAAACCGTATCGGCCTGGCGGAATGGCTCATTGCACCCGAACACCCACTCACTGCACGCGTAACCGTTAACCGATTCTGGCAAAGACTGTTCGGCATCGGGTTGGTAAAAACCTCGGAGAATTTTGGGATACAAGGCGAGCACCCAAGCCACCCGAAGCTCCTCGACTGGCTAGCCACCGAATTCATACGTCGCGATTGGAACATCAAGGACTTTCACAAATTGCTCGTCACATCCGCCACTTACAGACAGGTCTCTACGGGACACTCCGCACGTGACCCCGAAAACCGTTTGCTGTCCCGGGGCCCCCGTCGTCGATTGCCTCCCTACGCCATACGTGATGCCGCCTTGGCAAACTCAGGCCTACTCGTTCGAACTATCGGCGGCCCTTCCGTTCGCCCCTACATGCCACCCCGCATCTGGAAATCCATTTCAAACAACGCCTATAAGCAGGATAAAGGAGACAAGCTTTACCGACGCAGTCTCTATACCTACTGGCGTCGAACCATTCCTCCCCCAACTATGATGACTTTCAATGCCGCCGACCGCGAGATCTGCATCGTCCGCAAAGACCAAACTATCACCCCCCTTCAAGCCCTTACCCTTCTCAACAACGTAACCTTCGTGGAATCTGCCCGTCATCTCGCCGAGCGCATGTTAAAGCTTAAGGGCAAACAATCACCTCGCGACCGCATCACTTATGGCTTTCGCTCAATCACGGGACGCCGACCGGTGAAGGAAGAGCTAAACCTCCTCCTTGCCGATCTCAAGGTCCACCTCGAAACATTCTCCCTCAACCCGGAGTCTGCCAAGAATTTCCTAAAGGTGGGACAACGCCCCAATGACCCGAAACTATCATCCGAACAGGTCGCCGCTTACGCCCTCGTCGCCTCCACCATTATGAACCTCGATGAAGCAATCACGCTGAACTGAAGACATGAATCCATTGCAAGAGCTTCAAGCCGCCCAGACCCGCAGAGCCTTTTTGGAAAAGACGACGCTCGGTCTAGGTTCCATCGCCCTTGCCGACCTGCTCCGGGCCGACGAGCCAAAATCCCGACCGCGAAACTCCATCGGCGGATTCGCCGACCTTCCCCATCATCAGCCAAAGGTGAAGCGGGTCATTTACCTGTTCCAGTCCGGAGGTCCTTCCCAACACGATCTTTTCGACCACAAACCACTTTTAAAAGAACGTTTCGGCCAGGAAGTCCCGAAGTCCATCTATCCTGACGAACGCAAGACTACGATGACCTCGGGACAGGCCAGTTTCCCTGTCGCACCGACCTCCATTCGCTTCGCCCGCCATGGCAGCAGCGGCATCGAACTCGGCGAAACCTTGCCCCATCTCGCCAAGGTGGTCGACGACATTTGCGTAATCAAGTCCATGCACGGCGAAGCCATCAACCATGATCCTGCCGCCACCTGCTTTCAGACGGGGTCCGTAGTTCCCGGTCGTCCAAGCATTGGCTCATGGGTTAGTTACGGCCTCGGTTCCGACAGCTCAGACCTTCCCTCCTACGTTGCTCTTACCTCCAATGGCACCGGCAAGTCGGGACAACCTCTGTACGACCGCCTCTGGGGTTCCGGTTTTCTCCCGGGACGCTTCCAAGGGGTAAAGTTCCGCGGACAAGGCGATCCCATCCTGGACCTTTACGACCCCTCCGGTCTTAGCCGGACGCAAAGACGTCGCATGCTGGACACAATCGGAAAGCTCAACCAGACCCAAGCTTCTCGGTACGAAGATCCCACCATTAAGACTCGTATCGCACAGTACGAACTCGCCTATCGCATGCAGACCAGCGTACCCGAACTCATCGACTACTCAGCTGAACCCAAGCACATACTCGATGAA
>CALBIN010000401.1 GCA_937893275.1 uncultured Opitutia bacterium
CCGAAAGTCTTCACTCAAGGAACACTCACGCAAACCAGCGAGAAGTTGGACGTAGCCATTGATGGGACAGGATTCTTTCAAGTTGAAAGGCCTGATGGTACAGAGTCTTATACGAGAGACGGAGCTTTCAAAGTTGGTCCGGACGGCCAATTGACTACCGCCGACGCTCTGCCCCTTGCCGCAGGAATTCAGATCGATCCCGAGGTCATCAATGTTTTTGTGTCACCTACTGGAGAAGTTTCCGTGCAGACTGCGGACGGTGAACAAATTATCGGTCAACTCGAGCTTGTTCGTTTTCCTAACCCCGCGGGGCTCAAGGCGATGGGCGGCAATCTATTTATAGAAACCGAGGCGAGTGGTCCTCCTGAAATCGGTGCACCTGGCGAGAACGGTTTTGGCGTCCTGCAACAAGGTTATCTTGAAATGTCCAATGTCAACGTGGTCGAGGAAATGGTAAATATGATCATTGCCCAGCGTGCCTACGAGATCAATTCCAAGTCCATTCAGACTTCCGACGAGATGCTTGGTCGGGTTAACCAACTGAAGCGCTAAATGCGAGTCGTAAGTATAGTATTAGCGGGTTTTTCTCTTTCTGCACTATTGCAGGCAGACGTTACTCGTCTGCTTCCACCTCTTGACTTGGGTGACTTGCAACCTGTTCGAACGGCAGTGACTCGATCAGGATTTATTTCATCCGGTCCGTCCATTCCCAGTTCCTACACCGCATCGATTTCCAAGGTTAAGGGTTTGGTTACTCTAGATGCGGAGTTGTTAGAGAAGAAAATTGCTTCCGTGCTTTCGCATCGCTACCAAGCGTCTGGACATGTTCTGGCTCGACTTTCTCGGGAGTGGAAACCGTTGAATGTTCCTATAGATTGGGAATTCAAATTCCAGCAATCCATTCCCGATGAACTTTCTTCCAACGCTTTTTTGCGTTTTTCAATTTCGTCTGATGGCGTTGACATCGGGGAGTGGGGTTACCCAGTTAAATGTTCCCAGATGGTGGATGTCGCAGTTGCGAAAGTGCCTCTGAATAGAGGGAGTCGAATCACCCCTGATCTTTTTGCTTCCAGCGTCATGGATGCTCTAGGGTCGGGAGCGAACTGCGTCTTGTCCGACGCTCGCTTAAATGGTTATCAAGTGGCGTCTAGCCTCAAGCCAGGGACTGTGTTGAAATGGAGTCATCTTTCGAAGATCACACTCGTCCGCAAAGGGCAAGTCGTGAATGTTTTTGCCTCTGGAAAAGGCATCTTCGTTGAAATGAAAGGCCAAGCGATGGAAGACGGTGTAGAGGGTTCTTTTGTTCGTATTAGGAATATTTCTTCCAACCGTGAATTCCAAGCCAAAGTGCTAAATGAAAACAGTGTCAAAGTTTACTTCTAGTCTTTCCGGTATTCTTTTTGGGGTCTTCTTCCTGTTGCCCCTAGTAGATCTATGCGCTGCTTCGCTCTGGCTGAAGAGTACCAATCGTGGCAAAGGCTTGTATGTGGACAAAAGGGCGCTTGCGGTAGGTGATTTACTTACCATTGACGTAAGTGAAAGTGCATCTCTCGCTGCTTCTCAAAACACTACTCGAAACCGACAAGCTCAGGTCGAAAACGCTGTAAAGCAGTTCCTTTTCGCTCAAAGCAAAATGGGCACGCACAACGGTGGTTTGCCCGGCACCGAGGTCGAAACTAAAAACAGTTCCAAGGGTGGTGGTTCAATTGCGAACACGCAGAATCTCCAGGGAAAGGTGAGTGTTGTGGTGATCGATATGTTGCCCAATGGAGTTCTGGTAGTGGAAGGGGCTAGGATGGTCACTTTTTCTGGTGAGAGTTACTATGCCGTATTGAAGGGATTGGTCCGGAAGGAGGACATCGGATTCGGTTTTCGAGAAGGATTGCGCTATCGAAACGTGGTTTCTTCCCAGTATGTTGCGGATGCGCAAATCGAATTCGTTTCCAAGGGTAGTTTAAATGATGCCCAGAAGGAATCTTGGTACCAGCGCCTTTCAGGTATTATCAATCCCTTCTGAGCTGATATACCATGAACCGTTTCAACTTTTCTTTGTTTACAATTCTTGTTCTTACGTGTGCGAGTGCGTGCCTTAATGGTGCCCGAATTCAGGATTTGACTCAGATCAAGGGTGCTCGTTCCAACCAACTATTCGGTTACGGGGTGGTGACGGGGTTGGCGGGGCAGGGTGACTCTCGGATCGAGTACACTGAATTGGGTATATTGAACGCCCTTGAACGATTAGGAATTCGGGCGGACAAGGCAGATAAGTCTCGCAACATTGCAGCGGTGATGGTGACTGCCGACATCGGTCCCTTTGCTAAGGAAGGTGCGAAAATCGACGTAACAGTGGCTTCGATTGGTAATGCCGACTCCTTACAAGGTGGCATCCTTTTGCAGACACCTCTATTCGGTGCAGATGGTGAAGTTTACGCCGTTGCCCAAGGAGCGGTTTCCATTGGTGGTCTTTCCGCAGGAGGAGGAGGAGGGGCAAACGTGCAAGTTAATCATCCCACTGTTGGACTTGTGACCAGCGGAGCTCTTGTTGAGCAAGAGATCGAAAGTCAAGTCATCGGTAATG
This sequence comes from uncultured Opitutia bacterium, assembly GCA_937893275.1. Taxonomy (GTDB): domain Bacteria; phylum Verrucomicrobiota; class Verrucomicrobiia; order Opitutales; family Seribacteraceae. The sequence goes on from CALBIN010000401.1 coordinate 2,579, forward strand.
GTAACTCAATAGAAATGATTTTGCGGTCTCCCGATGCCATGACCGCCGTAAAAATCGCTGGAGCCGTGAATAAATATTATCCCGGAACCGCCCTCGCCGTTGACGCTGGGTCCGTGAACATAAAGATTCCCGCGACGTTTCGCGGCCAAACGACCAATTTCATCGCTGCGGTCGGCGAAATTGACGCACGGCCTAATGTTGCGGCCAGGGTGATCATTAACGAACGCACGGGTACCATTGTGGCAACCGAGAGCGTTCGGGTATCCCCCGTAGCCGTAAGCAACAGCAATGTAACGATTTTCATCAATCCGACTACGGGCATTAGCCAACCTTTGCCTTTTAGCTCTGGAGCGACCCAAGTCCTACAGGGAGCCGATGCCGACTTGGTTGAGGAAATCGGGCGATTTGAGACTTTGAACGAGTTGGACCCTCAAGGCGCTACTACGGTCAACAACCTTGCTACCGCACTTAACCAGTTAGGTCTTACTACTCGAGAAATGACTTCCATACTTCAATCCATCAAGGCGGCCGGTGCTCTTCAGGCCGAGTTGATCATCAACTGATTCCAGGTAGGATGACCGCAACTCCAGAATTATCTAGCAGCCAGTATGTGGGGATGGATACGTCCATGCTCATGGAGATGGCGCATTCTCGTCATGCGAGCGAACAGCAAAAGGCTGCGGCTGTTTCCGGTCAATTTGAATCTCTTTTGGTAAAGCAGTACCTCAAGCAGGCTCTTAAGCCCATGTTCAAGGGGATTTTTAACGAGAATGGCGGAGCCTCCGGAATGTACAGGCACATGTTCACTGATGCTATGGCTGAAAGCATAGCTCAGGGAGGCGGTTTTGGAATCTCCTCGATGCTTCAGATGCACTTGAACAAAAAAATCGATGCCGAAGGTGACGAATTAATTGAGCAGACAACCGCTTCCGAAATCGAGAATGACGCAACTGATTCGTCCTCATCCTTTACCGAAAAAACAGATGGTTAATCTTACGCAAACTAGCTCTCCCGGAGTCGATTTCTCATGGGAAGACCTGTTGAACCTTCTTCGTGACGAATTGGGGGAATATGGTGGTCTCATGGGGTTGCTCAGCTCTCAGCAGACTAGCATCCTTAATCGTGAACCTGAGAATTTACTTGAGATCAACAAGTCTGTTCGCTCTCAAATGGAGACTAGCAACACCTTGCAGCAACGCCGGCAGGGGTATGTGCGTTCTCTGGCAACCGGCTATGGCAAACCCGAGGACTCCAGTTTATCCGAGTTGCTTTCCTGTTTTCCCGTAGTAACTCAGCCGATGTTCGAAAGCATTGTGGAGGAAATCAACAACTTGATCTCTAGGATTCGTCGAAAGCTAGATCAAAATCGACGACTGATTTCTCGCCTCGGCGAAGTGACGGATCAGATACTTGCCGTAGCCGACCCTCGTTCGCACTCGAAAACTTATGATAAACGAGGCGATCTTGCTCGTTTCTCAACAGCCTACAGACCCACTCTCGAGGAGTCTGCTTAATTCTGGAATTCAGAAACTTTATTTGATCCGTGGCGCTTTTAGGAGAAATCGTTAAAACCACTCAGGCTCTTCAGTACCATGCGAAGAGCACCGAGATTGCGGGCAAAAACCTTAGTCACGTTAATGACGAGAGTTATGCTAGGCAACTAATCGTTGCTCGTGATGGAGCAATGTATAAAGGGGTCGGTTCCCTTGGTACCAGCGCTCTTCAAATGGGCGGGCTTGATCATGCTCGAAGTGATCTTTTGGATAGGCGAGTGGTGTCGGAAGTTGGCGAAACCTCCTCCTTGGAAGCTAAAAAAGATTTTTTAGATTTGCTCCAAGCAGCTCTTGGTGAACGAGTCACTCGACAAGGAGTAAACGTTGGTTTGGATGACCAATCGGAGAGTGATCTTGCTCCGGGAAGTTTAACTCGTGCCCTAAATGATTTTTTTAACGCGTTTCAAGAGCTATCAGCTTCTCCCGATGAACCGACCATTAAGCAGGAACTCTATCATAAGGTTCAAACATTGGGTAAGCGTTTCAATGAAGCCGGCGAAAAGTTTGAGTCGATCGAAGCTGACTTGTCCGAAACCGTAACTCAGTCCGTGGTGCAGGTTAATGCCATCTTGAATAGGTTGCATGAGGTAAACATACAGGTACGCCGATTCGAACTGCAAGACAAAGGGAAGGCGGCCACTTACCGCGACCGTCGCCAGCAATTGCTGGAGGATTTGTCCCGGCTAATGGATTTTAAAGTGGAGGACGATATTGATCCGACTTCGGGTCAAGCATCCGGTCTCTTGAATCTTTTCTCCACTACAACCAAGGGAGGGAAGGTGAAACTTCTTGATCCTAATGGTTCAAAGACTTTGACTACTAATTGGGGGCAGGAGTTTGCCGTTTCCGCACCTGCGGATTCGAGTGGTACTGTGGCTCAAGTACGTGCGAAAATTGGTGTGGATGGTAAACTGGGTCGGGTTGAGGTTCTCGATGGTGGTTCCAAGTATTCCGATGCCGATGGTCCAATTCTAGTGGCTTTGGCTCCTCCTGCTAGCACTGGGGCAGCGGAAGATGAGCAAGCGCAGACCAATGCCGGGGCGGGATTGGCTCAAGCCGGAGCCGCTGTCGAAGCTGCCCTTCAGGCGGGGCAACCTGTTGATCAAGGACCTGATCTAGGAGCTCAGACGGGAGCTGCTGCTGTTGCTGGGGGAATTGCTGAGAATGGGGGACTTGCTGGGGTGCAGGAAACCGCAACTGCTCCTGCGGGTCCTATTGCCTCTCCTTTTTCTTCGGAGCTGGGAGAAGTTTTCAATTACCAAGGAATTTACTATCAATCCCTCGTGTCGACGGCTAAGGGTGACAATCTTTCAGACGAGACCAAATTTCTCAGGATTGATACCATCCCGAATGGACAAGTTCGTGAATACTCATGGAATTTATCAGACTTGGAAACCTTTTCTAAAGGTGAACAGTTTTATCAGAGCGGGAAACTGTACCAAACCACTGGCGAAATCTCCCCTGTAGTCGCCGAAGATGGCGTATTGAATGAGACAGGTGTTCTTGTTAGTTCGCAAGGTTATGCAAAGGGAGATGTTTTCCAACATGGAGGTACTTATTATCAAGCACTTGAGTCACTTGAAGCAGGACAAAGTTTGCCGGAGGGAGAAACCGTTGGGAATCAGAGCAATGGATTTGTTTCCCTCGGGACGCAACTGCCCTATGCCTCAATGGATCCCACTCAACTCTTAGCTGTTGATCCTTCTACCGACCAAGCGATTGTTAAGGGTCAATATTTGTTAAGTAATAAAAAGTATTTTGTTGCTTTGGAGGATTTTTCTACGGGAGGTTCTCCAACTAACATTTTCAGCCTAACTTCTGACGCTCGTGTTGAAGAGGTGATGACTTTTGTTGACACCGTAAAGAGTACCGAGGACGTAAGAACTTTTCAGGGGGCAAAGCAGGGGGATGTCATTTACGACAGTTCATCGAATGCCCATTTTCTCGTTAAGACCAGTTTCCAGATCGGAAGTCCGGCTCAAGCGCAAACTTTTGATCCTACCGCCACTCAATGGTCTGGGTACATGCAGAAGATTGCTCCGCAAGCAGTTGGTGGAAACAATTTAGAAATTTTTCGTCGTTCGAATAGGACTACTTTTGAACCTACCTCGGGTAAGGCTGTGGAATTGAATCTAGGCTTGGCCGAGGCTGTCGTTCAGAAGGGCGAAATTGTTGCTTTCAATATCATCAATCAAGGGAGTGGTTATCCTCCAAGCGACGCGCTTTTTGTGGATGGCGAAGAGCTTGTGCTCAAATCAGGCTCCGTCCACGGTTACCAAGATCTAAGAATGGATGAGATGGAGACCTTTCGTCAGCATCTCAACCGTTTGTCGACTGATTTTGTTACCCAAATAAATCAAATTTACAATCCCGAGGATGAACCTGGTGGTTATATCTTTGGATTCGATGCTTTTCTCGGGCGAGCTACTCAAGGGGCTAACAAGGTGATGGAGGAAGAGTATGGACTAATGGGAGTTGAGGGAGAAGGTGAATTCATTCTCTACCGGGACGAGGTGGATATGACCATTCCCTATCCGGAAAAAGATACTTTTATGGTGACTTACGCGGCACCGGTGTTTCCTGAGCAACTGGAAGGAACAGTGCCTTTTGTTCGAGGTTCGAATGATGCTGAACTTATGCTCAGCAATCCTGACTTCGTTAAGATTTACGGATCTGCTCGCCGAATGAAGCACGTTACCATGGAAACCGATCTTGGGTTTCTTG
>CALBIN010000402.1 GCA_937893275.1 uncultured Opitutia bacterium
GTACATCATGTCATCAAAGCTCGACGCGCGATACAGGCTCTTGCCTTTTCGTTTTTTCGTCCCATACCCATAGCTTAACCTGGCATAGCGACCATAACCAAAGAAGGCAGTTCGCTTGTACTTTCCAATTGGGGCCATTCCGACCTCACCCTCGCGAAGCAGTTGCTCGAAACTCTTGTTCAGGCTTACGAGGTCACCGTGAAAAGAGCTCATCCATCGTGAGGGTTCACGTTGCCATTTCCAAAAGAAAGCATGGATGTCCGGGGGCAGATGACTGGAAATGTATTCCAGGGACTTGTCGTAAATGGTGACAACCGCATGTCCCTTGAAGGGTTTACCTTCATTGTCTTTCAACCGGATCTCGATTGCTCCCTTTTCAGATGGCTTGTAGCGCTTCTTTGATGGCTCCAGCTCAACCGAGAGAATTCTTTTGGCCGGGGGAACGGCAATTTTTCGGACGATTTTGTAGAACTTCCCCTCCCTGACGGTAAAGGCCTCAACGAAGATGTTTGGGTGGTCCTTTGCGGTTATCTCGATATCGTGGACCGAAGAACTGCCTTTCTGATTCACGATAATGGGTGGATTCCCTTCATTGGGGCGTATAAGCAGGGCCACGGTACTGCCCTTATGAGCCGTGCTCACCATCATCTTTGCCCGTTCGCCCGGTGCGTACTCCGCCTTATCCAAGACGACCTCCAGGTCGTTGAAACGGAATCCGGAACCGTCGAAACCCTCCCCACGGACCGGCACCAGAACAGCACCCTCTCGCTGTCGCCCTTTGGCATCCGTGAGGGTGTAGGCCAAGCGATACTGACCACTTTGGTGAGCGTGGACCGACAGTTGGACCGTACCATCCTCGGAGGGATCGAGTTTCCACTCTTTGATCTTCTCCTCATCCGGCTCCTTCTTGTCATTGTACCGGATTTTGTAGAGCGTTGCCACGCCCTTGCCGAGGACGGGTTTACCATCGGGAGAGCGCCCCATGAAGTTGGCCACGATTTCATCGCCAACCTCGAAGTGACCTCCGTTGAGCCAGGCGTGAACTTTGAAGGGCTGATGAGCGGCAATCACCGAACCCGTACCGACGATGGTTCTGCGGGAGGCATCGACCACTTCGGCGGTGATCTCGTAACGGTGGTCACTGTCGCCGTACAAGGCCTTTGCGACGGCCGTGTCGATCCGAACCTTTACTTTTCCATCGGGGCCGATGGCGACGGTCTGCTCCTGCACGACCTCTTTGGGGCCTGATTCGGATCGGCCTGGCGGAGTGCGCCCCCATTCTTTCCAACCCGGGTACCAGTCGTAGTCCTCGGAGAACCACCAGTATCCCGGGCCATACAACCAGTCCCAGGTACGGGGTGGCGACCAGCTGACTTGATGTCTTTGTCTCCTCACCTTGAAAGTCACCTTTGCGTCCGTGACGGGGCCACCAAAGTAGTAGTTCGCAGCGATGGTAGCCTCCATTGCATCACCCAGTCTCACCGGCTCCGTCGGAGCCTCGACCGTCACTTCGTACTCGGGCTTCTTGTACTCCTCAACCCAGAAGTCAATGGATCCCAAATTGTACTCGTCACGCTTCTTTCCCCAGACGGGGTCAGTGAAATTCTTGGCCCAAACAAGAAGCTGGTACTTTCCAAGCCGAGCGTCTTCGGGCAGAGACCAGTCCTCATGGAACTCTCCGTAGGTTCCCGTTTTGACTTTCTGGTCGAAGAGGGTCTTGCCCCGCGGGTCTTTCAGGCGCACCATGAAGTCGCGGGCGGCGTAGTGCGAGAGATCTTCCAGATCGTGTCTGACCTGACGCACCCAGGCGCTGAACTTCACGTCCTGCCCGGGCCGGTAGACAGGGCGGTCTGTGACCACGTAGGCGTAGGGCGTTTTATAGTTTCTGAACTCGGAGTGAATATTGGTGATGAACCCATGTGCTGCCAAGAGACCTTCCGAATCAGTTGCTGTGACGAGCCATCGATAACGCGACTCGAAGCCGTCATGCCTGGGGATCACCATTCCTGCGGCATCGGTTTTTTCCGCAAAGTTTTTTGCCCGATAGTGGTGGTCTCGTGTTTTTCGATCGTAGACGTTGTCGTAGCCGACGAACTCCAATGTCGCGTTGGGGATGGGCTTTCCCGAGATGGCATCTGCGAGGAAGTAGAGCTGGCTGTTGTTCACCGGACGCTGAATAATGACAGCCTTCGTAATCCACACCATGACGCGTGTGACGTTGCCCTTGCCCACATGGGCCTCCAAAAGGTAGAGCCCCGCCTCTTTCAAGGGAGTCTCGACCTTGATCTTAGAGTCTCGATGTCCCACCTTGGGCTCAAGCTTCACGTCCCATTCCGCGACCTTTTCTCCCAGCAAAGTTTTGTCGTTCTTCCAGATCAAACTACCGCCAATATATTTGAAGCCCAGCAAGTACTGGTCGAGACGGTCTGGCTCGGAGATCAAGTGATCTTTGACCTCCTTCAGCCAGAGATCCAGTTTGACCTTGTGGGCAATGAAGTGGGCCTCTTTGGCATTGCGAAAAGAGAAATCAACACGAGCCTTTCTCCCGGCGACGTGCATGCCCTGCTTTTCCAACCGCCCCCAGTCATCAACGATCTGGGCGAGCCGTTTGGTCTTGAACCCCTCTTCCCCAGGGCCGAACCTCTCTATACTCTCAGCCCAAGCCTCGGCGGCCTTGGGCAGCTGGCGTCGATTCTCGAAAATCTCAGCCAGGGCAGTGAGCGCGGCTTCCTGGGGTGGGATCGCACTGGTTTCAGATAGGGGTCTATTCTTAAAACCGGGTCCGGACCAACGGAGACGCAGGTCCTGATCATCGCTCTTTTGGAAGAAGACCAGTCTCAAAGGAACAAACCCTTTCTTCAGCTTGACCTTGCCCGTCTTTCCCGTGTCAGCAGAATGCAAAGCATCGTTGTCCAAAACAAATTCATTCCCAAGGGTCAATTTGGCGCCGTCGTCAGAGTGCAGGGAAAAGGTATATTCCCCGTCCTCCGGGATGGGAAGCTGTCCTTCGAAGACCAGCCCAAAGTAGTCCTCCCTCGGAGAAATCGTGCTATCGATCACCCCTTTCTTCAACGCACCTGAGGATTTGGGCGTAAGTTTGGCAAAGTCAGGCAGCTCGTCCCAGTCACCCTCGTAGTACTTGTAGGTGAGGTCGCGGATGGGACGATCCGGCAAGGCAACTTCTATCTCTGCGATGTCTCGGTAGGCCTTGATGAAGTTGGT
>CALBIN010000403.1 GCA_937893275.1 uncultured Opitutia bacterium
TGACCACGTGGACAAGGGTCTGATGGTGGGCAAGAAGACCAAACTGGAACCCACCGCTGAGGTAAAGGGAGGCAAGCTCGAGCATTTCTCAATCGCAGGAGAGGATAAGAAATGGGTCTGGGCGGACGCCGCAATCGAGGGGAACACCGTGGTCGTGAGTTCAAAAGAGGTAAAGAAGCCGGTGGCCGTACGCTACGGATTCACGATGAATCCGGCCAATGCCAACCTCTACAACAAGGACGGCATACCCGCCTTACCGTTCCGCACGGACGACTGGTAACTCACCCGCACAGGGGCCTTTCTGGAAATGGCCATGGTTTTTTTGCAACGACGGAGCATCCTCGCCGTTCTGTTGCTGGGCATCCTGCCATACGGAAACCAACTTGAGGCCAGCGACTTACCACGCCTTGCCAAGGGGGTTGACCCCAAGAGCCACAACTTTCGGGAGCAACAAAAACTTCTCGACCTTCCGAAACCCTACGTCAGCGCATCGCCGGAAGACATCGCTGACGGGCTTCAGGTGGGTCGCTTGGATGCACTGGGAGCAGAGGAGGCGATACAGGCACTGGTGAAGAACGACCAAGCGGGTAAGTTCGGCAACTTGGACAGTCTCCTGCTCTGGAAGGATGGAAAATTGGTCTTCGAAATGTACAACCGGCGTGGGCGCGTGGATGGTCCTCACTACGCCATGTCGGTGACTAAGACGATGACCTCCGTGACCTTGGCCCGAGCCATCCAGTTGGGGCTATTGAGAATGAAAGACCTGGACAAGCCAGTGGTTGATTTCCTGCCGGCGATCGACCGTTCCAAGATCAAGCCTGGGGTGCAGACGATCACCATGCGTGACGCTCTCTTCATGAAATCGGGTCTTCGCTTCCCAATCAAAACCTTCGCCCATTCCCTCGGCGAAAAGTATCAGCGGCAAAAGCACTTCCAAAAGTTGTTCGAGAACACTTCGCCCATCACCCCTACCAAAAAGCAGTACAAGTACACCGGAACTGATCCTTCCTTGATCATGATGATCATCGACTTGAAGGCCAAGGGCTCCGCCCAGGAATTCTTCGCCAAGGAAGTGGCGGAAAAGTTCGGGGCGATCTATTGCTGGGACAACCAAGGATGCGGAATCCCCAAATGCGGGGCCGGCAGCAGCTTCACCTCGAGATCACTTCTCAAAATTGGAACCGCCATCGCCCTTGGGGGCAAATACAACGGGGAACAATTGCTTTCCGCCGAATACGTCAAGGAGGTCATGAACACCCAGAAGGGGGAAGGCTACTTTTACTTTTTTCACAACCGGAAGAAAAGGTCCCCCGACAACAAGGTGAATTTCATCAGCGGCATCGGCGCGGGGGGACAATACATGTCCATCTTCCCCAAGCTCAACTTGGTTATGGTCGCCACCTCGCACAACAAAGGTAAAATCGGGGCTCCTTTGGAAGCGGCTCTTGATCATCTCATTCCCCTCTTTCGAAAATAACACACTGCTTTCGCCTAAACTTCCACAAATGAAGAAACTAATCAGCTTCCTGCTCGCCTTGGCCCCTTTGCCTGCCTCGGCCAAGAAACCAAACATCCTCTTCATCATAGCCGACGATCAAGCGCCTCTCTCGATCGGGGGAGTAAACAACTCGGAAATAAAGACACCGAACCTGGACAAGTTGTCCAAGCAGGGTGTTCTTTTCAACAATTGCTTCAACCAAGGGTCGTGGTCCGGCGCCGTGTGCGTAGCCAGTCGCACCATGCTAATCACCGGGCAAAGCGTGTTTCGGGCTCCCAAGAACAAGCCCTACCTAGACAAGTGGGCCAACTCACGCGGGGCTATTGCAGTGGAAGGATCAACCGAGGTAAAGCTGTGGCCGGAAGTGTTCCGCGACGCGGGTTACGACACCTTCCTCACGGGCAAGTGGCACAACAACTACTACTCCGCTCTCAAGGGATTCAGCCAAGCCAAGGCCATCGCCAAGGGAATGTACGAAACCTTTGACCCTAGCGGCTCAAAAAAACCAGGATACAACAGGCCCACGCCGACAAACAACAAGTGGAACCCTTGGGACCCGAAGTTCACTGGGCACTGGGCTCCTTTCGTACGCGATATCGTTTCGAAGAACGGAGCCCAAGAAGTCAGCGATGAATACACCGTAAAAAAGCATAGCTCCGAGCTATTCGCCGACAAGGCGATCGAATTCCTCGGCAAGGCCAAGGGCTCCGACAAACCGTTCTTCATGTACGTGGCGTTCAATGCTCCCCACGACCCACGCCAAGCGCCTAAGGAATTCGTCGACATGTATCCGCCGGCCAAGATCAAGATACCGGAAAACTATCTTCCGGAGCACCCCTTCGACAACGGGGCGATCAAGATACGCGACGAAGCCCTCGCCCCCTTTCCGAGAACCAAGGTGGTGGTACAGGTTCACCGCTCGGAATACTACGCCATCATCACGCACATGGACCGTGAAATCGGGCGCATACTGAAGGCACTGAAGAAAAGTGGGCGAGCCGACGAAACCTACGTCGTGTTCACGGCGGACCATGGCTTGGCGGTCGGACAGCATGGGCTCATGGGTAAACAGAACTCTTATGATCACAGCATCAAGATGCCATTTATGATATCTGGGCCTGGGATTAACAAAGGAGCCACCGTAGACGAGAAGATCTACATGCAAAGTGTGTACTCGACGACCTGCGAACTAGCCGGACTGAAGGTACCAGATTCCGTTGAATACCCAAGCATCGTGCCCTTGATCAAAGGTGAGGCCAAAGGCGGGGAAGAGGTGATATTCAATGCCTATATCGAGACCCAGCGTCTCGTGCGCACCGACCGCTACAAGCTCGTTCACTATCCGAAGATCAGACGCAACCAATTGTTCGACATCAAAGAGGATCCATTCGAGACCAAGGACTTGATCGATGACCCGAAGCTTGAAAAGGTGAGGAAAAGACTACTCGTCACCTTGCGGAACAAAAGAACGGAGCTAGGCGACGGGTTGCTTTCCGCCTCCGGCGGGAAATAGTCTTAGCCCCCCGCCTTGCCGGGATTGCTCCTTCCGAAGAGTGATTCCAAACCCGTGATTTTGTTGAGGATCGTACTTCCGTCTTTTTCCACGGTTTTCCCGGTAAGTTTGATGGGGGTTCCGACGTGATAGGCGACGTTGCGGGAGTGAAAGTCTCCAAAACCAATTTCCATTCGGATCGAATCCCGTCCGGCGACGTCGATATAAAATACTTTTGCCTCGTCCAAGTTATCGGACATGCGAAGCCTGCCCTGAACGGTCATGGTGTCGGAATTGACCTTGACCCAGCTTTCGAAGGGGCGTTCGGAAAACTCATCGAATTTCCCTCCGTTGAGTCCGGGCAAGGGTTGCTTGGCATTCGCATAGGATTCCTGTTCGACCCCGAAAAGCTCGAGCAGGGACAAGTGCAACCTACCGAGTTCCTGGTTCTTGGAATACCTGAGATAACGCCCCGTCTTAAGCTTACCTCCTCCTTGTCCGGCAAGTACGACGGGAAGACGTTGGGCAGTGTGATTGTCACTGTGCCCCATACCGGAGCCGTACAAGACCACGCAATGGTCGAGAAGCCGGCCGTTATGGTCCTTGTAAGACTTGAGCTTATTGAGCAGGTAATCGAATTTCTCCATGTGCCAGAGGCTGATTTTGAGAAGAGAGTCGATGTTTTCGCGACTGAAGTTGCGGAAGAAATGAGAGAGATAGTGGTGCTGCTTCTTGATGCCAAGGAAATCGAAGATCATCCGGCTGTTGCTGTTGCCCAACATGTAGGATATGCAACGGGTGGAGTCCGTCCAAAGGGCCATCGCGATGACGTCGAGCATGGCGTTTACCTGCTCGTCCATATTGGAGGGGGCAAGCGGACGGACTAGGCGGTCAAACTTGGAGGACTCAAGACCCTGATCAAGCGGACCCATTTTCTCGAGTTTCAGCTCGGTTTCGCGCAGGGCGGTGAAATATTCATCGAGGGTATCCCCGTCCTCAACACCGGCCTTTCTCTCAAGAGCCTTGGCATCCGATGAGACCCGGTCGAGCAGGCTCGTCATCTCCGCTCTTTTTCCCGGATCACTCAAGGGGTTTCTGAAAAGCTTGTCGAAGATAAGTTGAGGGTCGCTGTCACGAGGCATCATGCCGCCGTTTTTGTCGTAGGAAATGTAGCTGCAACCAATCTGATTTACAAAGAGGCCTTCGGTGGTCAATTCGAGAGAACGGTGTGGAGCATCGCCTTGCACATGCTCGGCGATCAGTTGATCAACCGAGGCGGATCGGGAATTTTGATGGTGTCCGCAAAGAAAGCGTCGGGTGGAGTTGCTGTGGGAGGAAAACCCAAAATCTCCCATGTTGTCCAAAATGAGAAGATCTTCCTTGTGCTTGGCGAAGGGCTGCATCAAGGGGGACATTCGAAAGTCATTCTCCTTGCCGCCATTTATATTCCAAGAGGGCGGATGAACCCCATTGGGTTTGAAAAGAGTCATGAACCGCGTCGGAGGGTCCGAAGAGCGCAGGTCGCCCGAGCGGGCATTGGCTTCCATCAAGTTCAAGAAAGGCAAAGGAAGGAGAGCCCCTGCTCCCCTGAGAAAGGTTCTGCGTTCAATTTTCCAGTTTCGACTCATTCGCTATCCTATTACTTGAATACAATCTCACGGAAAGACGCGCTGTTGGCAACCTCGATCAAGAGTTCCTTCCAACTTGAATTTTCCAAGGTTGCCTTGACCGTAATCTTATCCACCACACCTTGATCTCCCCTCCCAAGCTTCCGGCCAAGGGCATAGGAAAGAATTTGTTTGGTCAGGTTGCGGATCACCTGTTCTCTCTTTGTCGTCGTCAGGATGCGCTTGAGTCCCTCGAAGTCCTTGAATTCTTCGCCACTCGGCAATTTTCCGGAAGTATCGATGGGCGGCTGGTTTCCCCGATTGTGGTAGGATGCCAAAAGGTACCTGCCGTTCTTGTCGTACCCGTCCAAGGCAAAGCCGATCGGGTCGATTTTCTCATGACACCTCGCGCAGGTTACGTTTTCGCGGTGAGCCTCGAACCTTTCGCGAAAGGTCATTTTCTTACCCCGTAGAGGAGGTTTGATAGGAGGCACGTCGCCGGGCGGTTCCCCGAGTCTTACGCCAAGAATAGTACGAAGTACCCAAGTTCCTCGAAGGATCGGACCATGGTTCATACTAAGAATACTCGGCATGGTTAGGATGCCCCCCCGTCCTTCCGCTTCCTTGATTTCCAGTCGTTGATTCATGGTGCGTTGCCTCTCGATCCCCCTGGGTTTGTGAAAGGGGGCCAGGCGTTTGCGGTCGTTGCCGTAAAAACCGGAGGTACTCTGATTTACGAAAGTGACGTTGGAATCGAGAAGTTCCATAATTGGGCGGTCTTCGGTAAAAAGGTAATGCAGGAAATCCCGGGGCTGGGTGCGCAGGGCATGCAAATGAATGGGGTTGTTCTTGATTTGGTCGTCGATGGAAGATAACCCGAGCAACTGGACGCCAAAACTCTCGGACAGGTTACGGGCACGGGAATCGGTCAGCATCCTCTCGATTTGCCGTCCGACTTCCCCTTTCTCCAGCAAAGATCCATCCCCGGCCGACTCAAACAGTTCTTCGTCAGGCATATCCTCCCATAAAAAATAGGACAATCGCTCGGCCAGCTCGAAGGGGTCGACCGGTTGCCTGTTCTTGTTCTCATCCTGTTTGGCAAGAAATCCACGGTATAGAAATTCGGGAGAAATCAAGGCCGCCTTGAACTCGAATTTGAGCCCCGCAACAAGGGCTTTTCCCTTCTTGCCTTCAAGCTGTTCGAAAACCAACTTGATCCTTTCCTCCTTAACTGAGCGTCGAAAAATCCGGGGTAGAAAGGAGCGAACAATTTTCTTAGCCAGGTCAGGGGTGATTTCTCCATTCCAATCCTCGTTTTGACCAGTCATGCGGGCAAGAGAGTCCTTTCCCTGAATGGAAAAAAGCCGATCCAGGGAAATTCCAGCCAAGTAGGTGTAGTTCTCAAGAAGCGAAGATGACAGGGGGGTGGAATGGGTATCATTGAAGAAACCGCTTTTCCCCGGGGGATCGGGAGGCAGAATTTTAAGGATCAATGACTTGTCGCCCGATTCGGTTTGCTCTGCCCTCGCAATGCCAACCTCGAGATCAAACCCGAAAAGAGAACGCAGCGTGTTCCGGTATTCATTGGCAGATAACCTGCGGGGACGAAATACCGGTATCGCTGTCTCGACCGGCAACTTGAGGAATTCCTCGTGCCAGCCACGAATTCCCTTCTTTTCATCGGGCGAGAGAGGGTTTTCATCCTCGGGTGGCATCTCTCCCAGTTCAACCACTTCGACGACAGTCTCCCAGAGATCAAGATGATCCCCAGCATCAAGTTCAGTGAGAATCCCCGAAAAGTCTACTTTCCCCTTTGTCTTTTCACCACCATGGCACTTCAGGCAGGATCTCTCAAGAATGGGGACTACTTGGTCCTCGAACACTCCACCAAGCAAGCAAGCCGGCAGAAAGAATATGCAGAGGATAGTCCTCACTTCTCCTTAAGTTGGGGGAACTTTGCAAGAATGCCATTATCGCGAAAGGGCCACCCATCGTTGCTTTGCTTTTCACCCGGCGTAGTGCGCCCGTCGCGGAAAGCCTTGGCGAGGTCGTCGACCAGTTCCTTCACGACCGCCGGGTGGTCTAGCTCCAGGTTCATGGTTTCACCGGGATCATCCTTTAAGTTATATAATTGAACGAGCTTGGCGGTGGTCTTGGTGGTCTCCCAGGATCCGCCCCAACCTCCCCCGGCGCCTTTGTTCAGAATCAACTTCCAGTCGCCCTTGCGGATGGCGAAGACCCCAGAGATGGAATGGTGTATGGTGAAGGGGCGAATCGGTTCCTGGGCTCCATTGAGGCAAGGCAAGAAAGAGAACGAGTCTTCCGCGGCACTATCTAGAACATCACCTTTCTTGCCAAGCAAGTCGGCGAAGGTGGCGAAGAAATCCGTCGTGCAAATCGTCGTCTGGTTGACTGCCCCGGCCTTCACCTTGCCCGGCCAACGGACCAGGAAAGGCACGCGATGCCCGCCTTCGTAAATCGTTGCCTTGGCCCCTCGGAAGGAACCGGATGGACGATAACCCGCATTGATCATCTTGGGTATCTTGACGTAAGGGGCGAATCCGTTGTCCGAGGTGAAGATGACCATGGTGTTGTCATCGAGCCCCGATTCTTCGAGTTGCTCCAGCACCTGACCGACAACCCAGTCGGTCTCCGCCATGAAATCGGCGTACCAACTGTATTGAGGATACTTTCCCTTGAACTTGGCCCCTGGAGTGATCGGAGTGTGCGGCGAGGTCAGGGGAAGGTAGAGAAAGAAAGGCTTCTTCTTTTTGTCAACGGCCCGGCGCTTGATGAAATCCCGCGACTCGGAGGCCCAGTCGGCCAAGCAGTCGCTGGCCTCGAAATCCGCCGCGGCGGCCCCTATGCGCTGGTACTTGTTGTACTCGTTATGCGGGAATCCCTTGTTCACGGTTGGCAAGGAAACCGCTTGGTTGTTCCGAAGGTAAACGTAAGGCGCCATGTCAAGTGACGATAGAATGAAAAAGGCTTCGTCGA
>CALBIN010000404.1 GCA_937893275.1 uncultured Opitutia bacterium
GTACAACTTCTCCCTCACCCACTAGTAGAAATTCAAGACTATCAAGATCACCCTGAAGCACTTCCGCTCTGAGCAAGTGACTTTGGCGGAGAAGTCCGGGACTTACGGACAATTCCGCTATGCTGGAAGAGGCATAGAACAATTTGCCCGAAAACTCTTCGGAAGCAACTTTCCACCGCATCGAAAGTTTGGGATTTGCCGACAGGACACAGGAATACGAACCTTGACTCAAGGTCGGGCGGGTAGCAAAAGACACCTCCAGTTTCACTTCCTCGGGCAAGCCCAAGACGTTCAGGCGACGCAAAGGCGTGGAAGCTAGCCATAGTTCAACACTTCTCAAGTCATCGTCCTCTTCCACTTTGGCCCGAAATTCGAGCTCCACTGGGTACTTGCCCGCTTTTTCGAAAATGAGAACGTAGTCTTCGTCGCTCCGCTCGATTCGGTAGGATCGCTCTTCCTGAAGTTCAACCAATGCGATTTTACCTTTGCAGAGCAGAATGCTCGCTCCCCCCTTAGGTTTCACTTCCGCCATTGCGGTGAGGCGAAAACTCATACCTGCCTCGTCAGCCTGGCCCGAAAGAACGAAATCATGCAGTTTTACGTCCTTGATATTGTCTCCTAATAACGCATGAGAAAGCATTATTACGCATAATAAAGAATATATCCCAAAAAAAGCTGATCGCATTACATTCATGATTCGTTGCCTGTTAACTGTTAATTGCCGCCCGAATGGACCGCTTTAATTTGTGGTGATTTTCTCTTCGTGAAGCAGAACAAGGAAAGGGAGGGAACGAAGAGTCAACGCCGACAAGCTCGTTCTTGCCAAAGCCTTTGTTATTCAATTCCATGTCTTAAGCTTCTTAAACTTCGATCGGGAAAGCGAAGGGCATCTTCAGCGAGAGATTGAGCGAGCTTGGCCGATCATGTTGCTCAAGCGCTCGACGGGAGCCTCCACCGGAAATTCGTTACGCAAAACACGCAAGTCGGCTTCGGCTTCTTCGAATTCGAAACCGGATCCGTAGGGGCTTTCAGAAAGCCATTCGGCAAAAGAAGCGGCGTGAACGGCGAGCCGCATAGCTGAACTTGAGTCGGCGAACGCAACGACCTCGCGACGATGTGCGAGCGGCCATTCGCGCTCCTTGTAGGCTCCCGTATCAGGTTCCTTGAAGCGGATGCGGAAAACCCCGAGGTCACCCTTGCCCCGTGGATTCACCTTTACCACGTATAAGGCATTACCTGCCTCGGCGGCGGCAATTTCTGCGGCATCGATCGAATTGTCACGAAAGTACTCCTTCTTGAGTTGATGCTTCTCGAAACCGACTTGACGATAAAGCTCCACTCGCTCCGGATTGAACTCTATTTGCACCTTCAGGTCGGCCGCGGCAGGTCGAAGCGCCCCGGCAAGCTTGCGACTGAACATCTCGTCCACGGCAGACAAATCGTTAAGAAAGGCGTAGCGTCCATCACCGTTACGAGAGAGCGTCTCCAGCATATGGTCTTCGTAGCCATCCCACCCCACGCCGAAACAGTCGAGAGCGATGCCTCGACGGCGTTGGTCTTCCACCTTCCCCTTGAGAGAAAGTGGAGCAAGTTCACCAAGGTTAGCCGCTCCATCGGTAAGGAGAATTACTCGGTTACCGCCCTTGGGCAGATATCGATTACGGGCCGTGGCGTAAGCGAGGTCGAGAGCTTCCTCTAGATTCGTACCTCCCTCGGGAACCAGTTCACCCAGTTTCCGTACTGCATCGGCAAGTTTGTCGCCAGGCAGATTGTCGATGCGAAGGCGTGCTCGACGAGCGAAGGAGACAAGGCTTACACGATCCCGATTCGTCAACTGCTTGGACAGACCAAGGAGGGATTTTTGGATAAGCACTACCCTGTCGGCGCGTTCCATGGATCCCGAATTATCGAGAAGAAGCACGAGATTAAGAGGTTTCGCCTGCTTGCGACCAGTCGCAGCGGCCTTGACGGAAAACCTCAGGACTTCGCGATCGTGGGCAAAGGGATGCCTGGAGCGTTCCCAACGGAAAGCGAGACGTTCTCCCTCAGCAGGAAGCGGATCGCGGTAGTCGAAAGCATTCACGAACTCTTCGCTGCGGATAGTCGCCTTGGCAGGCCATTGACCTTTCTTCAATGCGGCTTCCGCCAGACGCAAGGAAACATCGCTGACATTTAGGGAGAAAGTGGAAAACGGTTGCTCGACGGCGCGGAGCTCGGGTTTCGGCTCGGCGACAACGGCAGGCGGGACAGCGCCGGCGTCCTCAAGTGCTTGAGAATCACGCTCTCCGTCTTTTGGCGGGCTCTCTTCCTCCGCCTCACCTTCACGGGATTTCCCTTTCTGAAACTCAATTTTCTCGTCAGCCAGTTTCGCATCATCGTATTTGGCCGTTAGATCATTCAGGCGGATCTTGTCGACACCCTTCTTCTCGTCCCTGTATTCACTAGGATTCAGTTCCTTCTTTGCAGCTAGGGATAAGCCGTCTTGGGCAAACGGGTCCATTTTTTTGTCTTCTTCATCGAGATGGGATAGCCAACGACCAGCACTAACCTCTTTTCCTTTTCCACTCTTCTCGCTTTGTTTTTTAGATTCCAACAAGCGCAAAGATTCGTTTTGAGCAACTTGGCCTTGATCCAATATGGGCGAAGCAGGTGCTCCGGGAGCGGACGGCGCTTCTGACGCATCCGAAGCGCTGGAAAAAGGAAAAGGCTGGGAAGGGAGGGAATCAGGCGTTGGTTTCGACGAGATGATTGGCGCCGGAGTCGTTACCAGTGGCGACTTAGGTTTGGAGATGAAGGATACTGTCCCATCAACAGGTAAAGCCAGACCGGAGCCATTCGATATACTCGTTGCAACACCAGAGAAAGGCAAGTCGCTAGGCTCATTCAAGTCCACGACACCCCATGAATCCTGATTTTTTCGCAACAAATCACTTTCTCCCAGTGAATCGCGTGTACCTCGCTGCTTACGTAGGTCTGAGAGTGGCTTGCCTTTGCCTTCGTCAACCAGTTCGTGGGAATTCAAACCATTCCGATCCTTGGCTTTGCCGCCAAGACCGAAGTCGGCGAAGGCTAGCAAGTGCTTCTTGGCTCCTTTTTCACCTGCGACAGCTCCGGGAGCGGCACCAGCTTCATCATGAACGGATGGAAAGTAGCGAGAACCATCCTTGCCATCGCCAATTTGTCCACCGCCTCCGCCTACACCACCAGATCGTCTTGGTCTAGCGGTTGCGAGACTTCCCTCTTCGCTCGGAGAAGGTTTGCCGTTACGCTTCCCCGGGAAAACAAGATCCGAAACATCGTCGCGACGAATCCCCGAATTATCATTTTCGCGTTTGCTTCCATCGACAGTAGCTTGACCTATAGAGCCGGAAGACAGCACAGGTGCATTCTTAGAAAAATCCAAGATAGCGGTACGCGTTAAGCTCTCCCTTTCCTCACGAAGATCATCATCGACTGCAGAAACGGTCGACCTTTCTCCAATTGGGTTTGCCCGGAAGTGATCTTGATTAAGTTGTTTGGCAGTCGATCCGTAAGAGAAGCCTCCGATGAATTCGGGATCGGCAGAAACGACCGAGGAGGCGGGATCGGCATTCTTGCTGGGAGGCTCGGTCTTGGATTTTGTAACGGAGTTGGGGTCGGCGGATCGTCGAGGCACTAGTAATCCGGCTCCTGCAGCGGATACTCCCCCGGAGGCGGAAGCAGTCTGCTTGTCGATGACGTTGGCTTCTAAAAGCAAATGAATTGTACCTGTCGGTAGATTTGGTGTTGAGGTAAAATTTGGATCCTTGTCGCCCAGTTCAATATCTGAGGTCGGCGATGGGATCTTTCTCTTTTCATTCCCAAAGGCAACTTGTGACGGATTTAGGTCTCCACCCACCCGATCCGGGTCTTCTAGCCCATGTTCTTTTGCTCGACGATGCGACATGGGATTCTCGGCAGGTGCTAATTCTAATGATTCTTCTATAGTTGCAATACCCGCAACGGTGACAGAATCGGATATGGTAGTAGCTTTGAACCCTTCCGAAAGCTCTCCGTTAAGCTCATCGATTCTCGTGACCAGACGTCTATCCAAGATTTCATCGGAATCCTTGGACACTTTCAAGTCGAGAGCGTCACTCGCCTCGGCATCAAACTTATCCGAGTGAATCTGATTGATGTCGTTGGGTGCATCTTCCTCATCTTGCCCCACAAGTTTCTGCATGCTCTCGTCTCGATTGAACAAGGCAGATTCACTAGTGAAAGTAGGGACGAAATTTCTATCGGAGGCCGACTCGAAGGCATCCTGAGTGGCCAAAGCCATATTCTCCTCGTGCTTCGTCTGTTCGTTCAAGGAGCTAACGATTACTCCCGTAGCTCCAACCGCAACGACTGCGGCGGCAGCCATGGGGAGGAATCGACTGAGCTTGCTGCGAGACCTTCCGGTAGGCTCGAAAGGAACGGTCTTCCCCGCATCTTCGGTTTCGTTTTTCGGTTTCTCAGTATTCCACAACCGCTCCAACACTTGACGTCGTCCGGGATCGAGCTTGAAATTTTCAAGATCAATATCTGCCTTGGCCCGAGCGGACTCCGCAACGAGGTCGAGGGTTCGTTCTAGCCGACTCCGGTAAGCCTGCAGATCGACATCCTCGGCGAGGAGTGCGTCGACGGATGTTGCCTCCTCGGCATTCAGCTCATCCAAAAGCAAGGCCAGCACGCGTTCTTCGCGCACCTCCTGATCACTTCTTGTATTTTGATTTTCTTCGTTGTTCATGTTAGTGCTCCTTCCCGTTCCATTTCCCCTGCCAAAAACTTGATTGCGTGATGCAATTTGTAGCCAACGTTACCTATCGACATGCCTGTACTGGATGCCATTTCCTTATATGAAAGCCCTTCCACAAATTTCATTTCAACCAAAGTTCGCATGTCTTCGGCGAGACGATCCAGGCAAAGCATCGCCAAACCTACCGACTCCAAGCGCTCGGTACGATCGTCGGGCAAGGGTTGCTCGTCCACCGGATTGATGGACTGATCCTCATCTTCGCCTGCTATCGGGCTAAATGGAACAACCTTCCCGTGTTTGCGTTTGTAACTAAAAGCCAAGTTTCGGGAAGTGCGATAAAGCCAAGCACTCGGCTGGCGCACCTCGTTGAAATGCTGATGCAGGCGCAGAAAGCTTTCCTGTACAATGTCTTGGGCTTCGTCTCGGTCGTTCATCAGATGGTATACGTAGGCAAGCAACGGTCCTTCCATAGACGCAAAAAGCTCCTCAAGCGTGAGGGGACTCTCGTCCGCCTCGCCCTTTTCCTTGGTCATGTCTTCTGACATTTTGAGGGAGAAAGCTTCCATTCGCGTCTATTGAAAATATCGTCGTTCACATTCTAAGACGCGCCAAGTGACGACTTCTTGGAAAAAACTTACTTATTATCGAAACACGCCAAGGTCGACGGGAAAAAAAGATGCCGACAAGGATTTCCACTTGCGAAGAATTCAAGCTTCCAAAGAATCTATGGTAATGAAAAAAGTTATCTTTTTATTACCGCTCTTGTCAGCGCTAACAATTTCTCATGCCGGGGACTGGCCAGGTTGGCGTGGGCCAGACCGCACGGATGTCTCCAAAGAAACGGGACTCTTGCAGGAATGGCCTGAAAACGGGCTCAAACGCATCTGGCTGAGCAAGGAGGGAGGCTTGGGTTACTCCGGTTTTTCCGTAGTCGGAAACCGGCTGTTTACGATGGGCGCCTTCGAACAGAAGGAAAAGTTACTAGCCTTGGACGCCCTAACGGGGAAAAAGCTCTGGGAGGTTGAAGTAGGGGCTTTGCTGACAAACAATTGGGGAGACGGCCCGCGGATGAGCCCTGCGGTGGCGGACGGTTTAGTCTACGCCTTGGGTGGTCGCGGCAAACTCGTTTGCGTAGAGATAGAGACCGGCAAGATACGTTGGTCGAAGGGTCTGGTGGAGGATCTTGGCGGCAAAGTGCCGGGTTGGGGCTATACGGAATCTGTATTGGTAGACCAAGGAAGGGTCATCTGTACCCCGGGAGGTAAAAAAGGGGCCCTAGCCGCTCTTGACGCAAAAACCGGAAACGTGCTTTGGCAATCCAAGGATTTCACTGACGGAGCACAGTACTCGTCCCCCATCGTCATCGAGCATGGAGGCAATCGACAGTACGTACAGTTGGTCATGACAAATCTGGTGGGAATCAAGGCAGACAACGGAGACCTGTTATGGAAATCAGCTTGGCCAGGCCGAACCGCCGTGATTCCGACGCCCATCCACGATGACGGATTCGTATATATATCTTCCGGATACGGCGTGGGTTGCAAGCTCGTGAAGCTCGGAGCAAACAGCGCCGAGGATGTGTACGATAACAAAATCATGAAAAACCATCATGGTGGCGTAATCAAACTTGGAGATCACCTCTACGGCTATTCCGATGGATACGGTTGGGTATGCCAAGACTTCAAGACGGGGGAATTGGTTTGGAATGAAAAAAAAGCGTTGGGGAAAGGGGCCATCGCTTACGCGGATAATCGTTTTATCTGCCAGTCCGAACGTGATGGAGCCGTGGTCTTGATCGAGGCCTCTCCGAAAGGATGGAAGGAAATGGGGCGATTCGTCCTTACTCCGCAAACCTTGTTGCGCAAGAAAAGCGGTAAGATCTGGACTCACCCAGTCATCTCCAACGGCAAGCTTTACCTGCGGGACCAAGAGTTGATTTTCTGTTTCGACGTTAAATCGGGTTAATTTACCGAATCCGCAAGCGGAGCCACCATGACCGACTCCGTTTATCGCCGCATTCTTAGCCTTGCCGAAAAAGAAGTAAAGCATTCGCAGGAATCGCTCTCGGGGGACTTGGAGGAAAAAGCCAAGACCATACCCGTGATTTTCGAGCCTTGGCCCGGCAAAGAACTGGTGTCGGATGGAGTGGAACCCGACCTGCTCGGTCTGTTCAGCGGGTCATCCTTTCCCGAAGGTCTCGGAGACGATTCCGCTCCACCCACGGTTCACCTCTTCCTTGAAAACCTTTGGGAGTATTGCGAGGAAGACGAGAGCACTTTCATAGAGGAGGTTCGAATCACTTACCTTCATGAACTCGGTCACTATCTGGGCATGGAAGAAAACGACTTGGAAAGGCGAGGACTTGCCTAGCCTGAAAAACAAGAAGGCGCCCCGGAATTAACCGAGACGCCTTCTTTAAACTAATAGTCAGTCAGGCTTAGCCTTACATCATACCGTGATCGTGATCGTGTCCACCTGGAGCAGGTTTTTCCTCCTCCGGAATGTCGGTGATCATGCAATCCGTGGTTAACAGAAGACCGGCAACTGAGCCGGCGTTTTGCAACGCAGTGCGAGTAACCTTGGTCGGATCGACAACGCCGGCCTTAATTAGGTCTTCGTAGACATCCGTAGCTACATTATAGCCTGTGGCACCCTTCGACTTAAGAACCTGCTGAACGACAAGCGAGCCTTCGACTCCTGCGTTATCGCAAAGCTTCCGAAGAGGAGACTCGATGGCGCGACGTACGATAGTCGCTCCGAGAGCTTCGTCGCCTTCGAGTTCGGTCGCGGATTTCTCAATCGCATTTGCGGCCCGAATCAAAGCAACGCCTCCAC
>CALBIN010000405.1 GCA_937893275.1 uncultured Opitutia bacterium
GTTCTTGTTCCCCATCCGCCGGAGGAAGTTCATTGACTTTTCAACAGCGCCCTCGGGTGGGGGCGCCATGTCGTTCCGAACTTCGGATAGGACGAAAAGGACGAAGGGCGTGAGTGATTGCCCCGACTTCAATAGTCCGTAGGTTTCGCTTCGCCAACTGCCGTTCGGTGACTGCTTGCTCCATAAGTAATCGGTTACCCTGATTAGCGACTCCTTCGCTTTCGATGGTGGAGAGGCGTCCCGCTCGGCGAAACTCGCGAACGGGACGCACAATCCTCCCAACACTCCAAGAGACCATTTCAAAAAGAAGATCTTGGATGGTTTCATGGATTTTTGTTTGATCGAAGATAAGTGTTTATTTGGCAGCTACTTTTCCGTTCCCGTCCTCTTCCTGTTTGCCGGAGGAGGCCAGAGCGGCATTGCGAAGCATTTTGGTGTCGCGATAGGTGTTCAGGCACTGGATCACTGCAGCGGTACAAAAGACCGGGCTGGTGATGCAGTGATGCCCGCTCCAGCTGCCGTTCGGATTCTGTATCTTATTCATGCGACGGTGCATCTTTTCGTCCCATTTTTCCCATGCTTCCCCTCCCGTGATGACTAGGGATTCGCTCGTCATGAGATAGCTGAGGTATTCCTCTCCACCGTTGTTGCCGAAGCCGGTAAGGAGTGCCTCGTCGTTCTGCACTCGGGCTTGTTGGCGTTCGTTTTGGGATACGGATTGGGCCAGTTTATCAGCCTTTTCCTCAGCTACGCCGATTTTACGGAGGTTGTCCGCGTTCACTGGGGCGTTCTTTTCAAGTTTGCCCTCTTTCTTCGCAGTTTCAATCAAGTCGTTGGCTTCCCAAGTCTCGGCGGCCGTAGCTCGCTGGGCGCTCGCGAATGCATACAATTCGACTCCTGCGGCAGTATCGGCTGTTGCTTTGCCCGAGGAGGGGTCGATGTTTCCTTTTTGGTTGTCGCGTGCTCGGTCGAGGGCTTTTTGATCCACTTGCTTTCCTGCAGCCTGAGCAAGTTCAAGGGCTTGTCCAGCGAGAGAGGATTGCAGAACAGGAGCCCAGCCGCCTCCGCCACTCCAACTGCCATCTTTTTGCTGGGAACCTTGAATCTTTGCTATGCATTTGTCGATCGCCTTGTCGACCCGTTTTTGGAGTTTGTCCTTCTTCGGGAATTCGTTCAGCACGCGTGCGAGGTAGCGAGCAGTTAGGGAGGTGTCGACGTAAGCGCCCATCTTGGCTTGTGGTTGCGTACCGGTTAACTGCGTGATCCGAGGACCTTCGACTGGAGCGTCCTCGACGGCCTTTACAAGATATTCCGTAGCCTTTCGTACGACCTCCTTGTACTTGCCTTTCTTCGCAGTATGCCCCGACCGCAGGAACGCCATTGCGGCAAACGAAGTCGTGGCGGGGTCACCTTTTACGGCATGTGGGTCACGAATTTGCTGACGCGAACTGGCCCCGCCACCCCATCCTCCATTGTCGTGTTGCGCCTGAGCCAACCAGTCGAGCGACTTTTCGACGAATTTTGAGGTGGTTTCCGGTTTGTACTTGTAGTCGCTTTCGATTTTGTCGAGTGCATGGGAAGCATTTTGTTGATCGTTGCTTACTCCACGAATTCGGGCACCGAAAGAAGAGCTTTCCTTCAATAGTTCGACCCGCTCGGATTTGCGGTCAAGTTTCTTCTTCGTTCTATTCGTCTCGATCTGCGGCTTTTCTTCTTTTGTTGTTTGCAACAGTGAAGCGGGTGAACTTTTGGCCGCTACGAGATGTAAGGCGACCATGGTCGCCAAGCCAATGATTATTGTAGGTTTCTTCATCGTGGATGTTTCCTTGGTTTTGAATTTTGAATACGAGTTTATGTAATTAGGATGCGTGAGTTTCTGCATTCTTAGAAATCAGTATGCCGGAACTTTTAGAGAAAGTTGTTTGAGGGGCGTAAAACGAACGTCAAAAAAACGTCATGAAAGCCGTACTTCCATCTTGGTCTTCCTTTGATTTACAACGAAGATTTTAGAGAGGGTGGACTTTCTCTCAATGATTCTAATCTAGAGGTAACTATTCCCGTGAACTACTTGATGTAGGAATTCGAGTTCTCAAGCCTGCCATCGGGCAGGGAAGATTCGGCAAAGACTGGAGTTATGCCAATGCCGCGATAGTAAATAATCGATAAAGATTAAGACTGTCTTCGACTGACGCCAGAGGCGATTGCAGCTTTCTTTACGGCACGGGCTACGTTTCGTGCGACTGAACTGTCGAACACGCTGGGTATGATGTAGTCGGCAACGAGGTCTCCCGGGTCGATGCTGTCGGCGATGGCGTGGGCGGCCGCAAGTTTCATTGCTTCGTTAATTCTGGTGGCGCGAGCATTAAGCGCTCCACGAAACAGACCAGGGAAACACAGCACGTTGTTGATCTGATTTGGATAATCAGACCGGCCTGTAGCCATGACTGCAACATGGGGCAATGCCTCTTCCGGTTCGATTTCCGGGGTGGGGTTGCTCATCGCAAAGACAATTGCATTATCGGCCATTCGGCTCACGTCGTCGGCATTGATGATGTCTGGTCCGGAAAGCCCCACGAAGAGGTCGGCATCTTCAATTAGTTCCTGAATCGATCCTTTTAGCTTATCTGGATTTGTTGACTCGGCATAGGCCTGCTTTGCCTCATTCATGTTCTCGCGGCCGATATGCAGGGCGCCTTTTCGGTCGAATCCTATTATGTTTTTTACTCCCAAATCCTGTATCATTTTAGTACATGCGGTACCTGCGGCACCGACGCCGGCAACTATGACTTTGAGAGCTTTTGCTTTTTTATTTACGTGCTTCAGAGCATTGATGAGAGCTGCGGTCATGACTACTGCTGTGCCATGTTGGTCATCGTGAAAAATGGGAATGTCGAGCTCTTCCTGTAGGCGCTGCTCAATCTCAAAGCAACGGGGAGCGGAGATGTCTTCTAGGTTTACTCCGCCAAATGTAGGTGCCACTGCCTTGACGAACTGGATGATTTCATCGGTATCTTTCGTATTGATACACAGAGGGAAGGCATCCACTCCCCCGAATTCCTTGAACAGCATGGCTTTACCTTCCATGACAGGCATGGCGGCCTCCGGGCCGATGTCGCCAAGTCCCAGTACGGCTGTCCCGTCTGATACGATCGCCACGGTATTTTTCTTGATGGTCAGCTTGTGGGCAAGATCAATGTTTTCGTGAATGGCCATGCACACGCGCGCCACACCGGGGGTGTAGACCATGCTGAGCTCGTCACGAGTTTTTACAGCCGACTTACAGCCGGTTTCCAATTTGCCGCCAAGATGAAGTAAAAACGTGCGATCGGAAACATGGATTATTTCAACCCCTTCAATGCTGTTGATGGCTTGCTGAATGGCTTCAGCTTGTTTGGGGTCACAGGTATCAATTGTGATATCCCGAATGATGCGACCTTTATTAACTCGAACTATGTCAATGGCGCCGGTGTTGCCCCCGAGATTGCCGACCTCCGTCATGACTTTGGCCAAGAGCCCCGGGGAATGATCGAGCTGCATGCGAATGGTAATTGAATTTGAAGCTGAAGTGTGACTCATGTGTTTTTCGAATGCTTAAAAGTTTTGCGGTTCCTGGTGCACGGGATCATCGGCGAGCCCGAGTTCTTGCTACTGGCCCGGAGCTTGATTCATTTTTTGCTGGTTTACTATAGATGTGGCTAAATTAGATATCTGCCCTCATGTCACCACCCACCAGGCTTAGGTCTTAACGCGAAAAACTAAATAAGTTGATGCCACCATACACCTTACGCGTACTTTGAAACCTGCGAGTGCGCGAAAGACCAGCTGCTTGTGGGAAGTTTAAGCTTCGGGAGGTGTGGGAGACGGAACTTCTTCGGCATCGCCGGCAGGACTTGGCGAACGATTAATCATTGCTTGCAGGAGAAATGGGTTTTCTTGACGGTTCTCGCTATGAGCGATGCCGCCCAAGGGTTCCCAACCGTCTTTTATGGCCTCGTTTACTTTTTCCGCCAATATAGCGGCGGATGTCTCCATGCCGCTGTCGCCCATGAGCCCTCGAGCTGCATCCTCTACGATTACCTTGTATTGCATGATGTTGTTCCTTTGTTGAATCTTGTGGTTTAAATTTTTGGGCTAAGTATTGGGCTGCCTTTCAGCTCTATGGGAGTGAGTTTTGTTCCCTTGCCAAGAGGTCGCGCCTTGATTCCGGTCACTCTCAAACCCTTACCCTCGGATTGTAATTCGAAACGCAACCTGAATGGCTTTTCTGTGGGACCTTCGAAGATCACCCAAATAGCGCTCTTCCCTAGGATGTCCTCTTCCTTCCATGTCCCTTCCAGCGTATCTGGGAAGTATCCGGTTATTTGAGCTTTTTTATCCTCGGCCAAGTGGAGCACGATTTCTTTTCCGTTCACATTGCCCGAGTAGCTCCCATCGAATTCGCTGCTGCAGGACACCAATAGGACAGTTGTCGCCGAAATCAGGATTTGAGTAAGAGCTCGAAAGTTCATGAATCAAGAAGGTAGCATGCTTCTTGTCCATTAGGCTATTACAAATTAACCAAAATCTTGTAAGAGTGAGGTAAGCGTCCTAGACGTCGATTACGTCGTCGTCGTGTGTGTGGCGATTCTTAGTGCTTCCGGTCTGAGTGCGGAAGTGCATTTTGGCTTTTTCCGCAAATCGATTGCGTAGGCGATTTCGAACATACCGTCTTGTGCTCGGAATCATTAGGGCGAAGCCGGCAAGGTCAGTGAGGAGTCCGGGAGTGAGCAGTACGATTCCTCCAATGAGGACAAGGACTCCCTCTATTAGTTCCTCTGTAGGAACCTTCCCGCCTTGGATTTCTCTCTGCATCCTCGCCAAAATGGAGTGCCCTTGGCTTCTCGCGAGATGAGCACCCCAAAAACCAGTGAGAATGACAAGGCCGATGGTCGGAATCAGTCCAACGATCCTTCCCATGCCTACGAGCAAGTAAAGCTCGATGAGCGGAACGGTGATGAAGAGGATGAGTAGGCGAGCGAACACGTGATCGGGTTTTGGGTGGTAACGGAAAGCTAGCGCCGTTCCTTGGCGAATACGACTTGGTGACCACGAACTTGGTCGCGGACTTGGTCGTCGCGATAGGCGACTTGGCCGGAGACGATGGTGGCGGCGATGCGGGAGCGAAAGATTTGGCCATCGAAGGGAGACCAGCCGCATTTGGATTGAAGAGTGTCTGGCGTGACGTGGGTTTCGGAGTGGGGGTCGACCAACACGAGATCGGCCCAGTGACCTTCGCGGAGGAATCCGCGCTCTTGGATTTCAAAAAGGCGGGCGGGCGCGTGGCAGGCTCGCTCCACTATGGTTTCGAGGGTGAAGACGCCGTCACGCCAAAGCTCTAGAAGGATTAGCAGAGAGTGTTGAGCCAGAGGTAGACCTGATGGCGCTTGAAAGTAGGAGGAGTCCTTTTCTTCGAGAGTGTGAGGTGCGTGGTCGGTTGCGATTACGTCTATCCGACCATTGATGACTGCCTTGCGGATGGCTTGGCGATCGGAAGGTTTCTTGATGGCGGGGTTGCATTTTACCAGAGATCCATGGGTGGCGTAGGCTGAGTCGTCGAAGTGCAGGTGATGAACGCAGGCTTCGGCGGTAATGCGTTTCCCGTCAACGGGACCTGCGTCGAAAAGGTCGAGCTCTTCGGCTGTCGTAATATGGAGGACATGGAGTCGGGCGTTGTTGCGACGAGCCAGTTCCACGGCGAAGGTGGAAGAACGCAAGCAGGCTTCGCGGGAACGGATCTCGGGGTGGGCGGAGAAGGGGACTTCATCTCCGAGCCGTTCTCGAAAGACTTTTTCGTTTTCGAGAATGGTGGGAGTATGCTCGCAGTGAGTGGCGATTGGCGTGGGTGCGTGTAGAAAGATTTGCTCCAGTGCGGTTTCATTGTCCACAAGCATGTCTCCCGTGGATGATCCCATGAAGATTTTGACGCCCGCGATTTCTTCGGGAGACGCTGTTTTTACATCCTCTATGTTGGTGTTGGATGCGCCTAAATAAAAGGAATAGTTGACGGCGGAGTCGCGAGCGGCGATGGCGAGTTTGCCGCGTAACCTTTCCATGGAGGTGGTGGGAGGTACAACGTTGGGCATCTCCATGAATGTGGTTATGCCACCT
>CALBIN010000406.1 GCA_937893275.1 uncultured Opitutia bacterium
CGAGCCATGCATGAAGATATGCGAAAAACTCGAAGTAAAGTCGCCATGAGGAGGGTGGATGACTCCTGACAGGGGATGTTTGATCTCTCTGAAGATCTTAAATTGGAAAGCATAAACCGTGTATCGATATTTCTTAATAAAGCACGGTTTCGAGAAAGTTTCCAATTTTTGTAAAAAAAATCTTTGTAGATTCGTTTTTTATAGTCGAAGGATTTGTTGCAAGGAAAGAACAAAAGGAATTTATATAAAAATATTTGAAATCGACTGAGTGGAAATTTGCTTGCTTGAGTTATGGATGAAAAGTCTCGAATTGAAGAACGATCACCACTTGTATCGCCCGAGGAATTCCCTAGCTGGATTCTATTCGAAGACCAAGATTTACTGGTAGTGAACAAGCCGGGTTGGCTAGTTTGCCATCCTTCGAAAAACGGGCCTTGGTCCAGTTTGGTTGGCGCGGGGCGAGAATACACGGGAGCAGACCGACTGTACTTGGCGGGAAGGTTGGACAGGGAAACGAGCGGCGTAGTTCTTCTCGGTAAAAATCCCGAGGCGGGAAAAGCTTGGCAAATGGCCGTCGAAAAAAGACAAGTCCATCGAAGTTACTTGGCAATATTGAAGGGGGAACTGAAAAACCTTAAAGAAGTGGAAACTCATATAGGAAACGACCCCGAGAGCCCTGTCTTTGTGAAACAGCGCGTGACGCAACCCTCGCGGAAGTCAAAACTCGCCAAAACTTGCTTTCTTCCTCTAACCGCTGGCAAAGGCCATACATTGGCATCCGTTACGACCCAAACTGGCAGAAAACACCAGATCCGTGTTCATGCTCAACATATCGGGCATCCCCTAGTGGGGGACAAGCTGTACGGCGATGACGAAAACCTATATCTGGAATTCTGCCAAAATGGTTGGACAAATGAGTTAGCCGGCGCACTTGCTATGCACCGGCAAGCCCTGCATTCATCGTCTTTCGGCATGAAAGATGGGGCAACTTCTTTCAATGCCCCCATCGCGGCGGATATGGAAATGTTTTGCCTCGAGAAAATGGACCTGTCCGAAGACCAAATAAAAGCTGTTCTATAAGTGATTCTTGTTAACTAAGGTAAAGAAACAGCGGAAAAGGATTGGCGCAGACCGAGGGTAAGGGTAGGGCAATCGTTTTATATTTCGTATAGTTCCACCTCGTGCCACCTCCTCCACCAAGTCCATGGGAAGCCCTTAGGGCAGGATTTCGCAGAGCCTGCGTCAGACGTTTAGTAGGTGACGAGGAAGGCGCGATAACTGTGCTAAGGGATGAAATTCCCGGACTAGTGGTGGGTTGGGCCAAGACATCGTCTCTCGAAGCACCTGAAAAGAAAGCCAAGCTCAAAGAGGTTTTTGACGATGAGTCCGGGCGCGCCGACGAATTGGCGGTAGCCTTTGACCTTTTTGCGGCGAGATTCGAGACCAAGGTCGCCGATCACGTATCCCAAGAAGTAAAAAAAGCTAGGGCAGAACTGGTTGCGGTATCTAATAAAATTGAGGAAGCCCTCGCGAATTTCTCTCAGAGAATCGATGCATTCCCAACCAAAACTCAGATCACACAGGCCGTTCCCGTGCTCGAATCGCCTCCAATTGAAGAAGAGGCGACAACGCAAGGGCCCGAAACTCCAACGCCGAATATTGACGCTAAGGAAGAACCCGTACCTGAGCTCACTCCAGTCGCAGTAACCCCCGATCCTGAAACCAAACCTTCCGAACCCGAGCCCCAAGATGACCTGGAATCGGCACCGGTGGCTGAACTCCCGCTCACGCCCGACCCGGAACCGGAACTGGAACTGGAGGCGGAACCTGAACCAGAACCTGTCTCAACGGCAAAGCCGAAAAAGGAGCCGGAACCAGAAACCGATTCTGAAACTGAGACTATCGCCGAAACCCCGCCTGTAACTCCGCGAGGTATTCGTTTCGACGACATCGAGGGAATGATCGACGAATTGCTTGCTCAAGAAGAGTAACACAATGAAAGGGAGGCAAAAGTTATTCACGTCCTCAAGTTTTCGTTGCCAAGAACTGTTGTTTCGCAAGCCTATCAGCATCCCAATGTTTCAAAAGTTAGCGAAAAATGGCTCAACAAATGACGATGGACGTTATATCTCCAACCACTGAGGAAAAAACCGTGCCCAAGACTAAATCCACTGCCACCTCTAAAACCCCCAAAGGCAAAAAGAAAATGTCTCTCGGTCTCGATCTGGGGACCCTTTTTTCCTGCTACGTCAATAAACTTCCTAAGCCTGATTCCGATGACTCGGGAGCAACGATCATTCCCTCGGTAGTCGGTTATGCGGAGGAGGGGATACTCTCCGGAATCCTTCCGGGCAACAATTCCACCCTTTTCGGTGATGACGCATTGGCCAATGAATTGCATCTTCGACTCGCTCACCCTCTCTCCGACGGAGTGGTCAGCGACGTGGATTCTGCAAACCTTTTTTTAAAGCACATCCGAACTCAGGTTGACCCTGAAGGCATTTCGGAGGTTCTCGTGGTAATCGGTGTTCCGGCAGTGGCGGATTCATCGGCCAAAGACAATTTGAAAAAAGCTGCCAAGGGGGCATTCGATGGGGTGCTTTTTATTCCAGAACCCTTTTTGGCAGCCCTTGGGCACCGAGACGAAAGTCGTTTGAACGATCCCGACTATCAGGATCCCGTGGCAAATTCGCTTTTTATCGACGTGGGCGCTGGTACGACTGATTTTTGCATCGTACAGGGATATTTCCCAAAACCCGAAGATCAGTTAAGCATTCCTTTCGCCGGTAACGAGATAGATGCTATCTTGGACAAGTCGATTCGGGAAGCATATCCCGAGGTGGATTTGCCACTTTCGATGATTCGCAAGTTCAAGGAGGAATTCTCCTATGTCGGGGAAATTGAGTCCGGAGCCCGAGTGAAGGTTCCCGTGGAAGGTAAGCCCCGGAAAATCGAGATCGGCAAATCGGTTGGCGAAGCTTGCAACGAGCTATTGAGAGAAACTTTGGAGTCGACTCGGAAAATCATAGCCAGTGCTTCTTCACGGTCCGTATTTTCGCTATTGCAGAATATTATCCTTACCGGTGGGGGGAGTAGAATCCGCAACTTTGCCCAAGAGTTGCAAAAGCTACTGCTCGAGGACGGCTATGAAAATCCCTTGGTCACGGTGGCCGCTCGTGAAAGCAAGCCTTTCGTGGCTCTTGGAGCAATGAAAGTGGCTCAGGCAGCCCGTGACGATCAATGGATTCGCCCCTAGCGAAGCCGCCCATGAATTGGCGAATTCCAATTTGATTAGATTATACCTTTTAAGGTATTGCCGACCCGTTCAAGGGTTTGCTCTAGTTCGACGAGTAGATGTTCGGTTTCTTTCTCGCTTTTTTCGCCGAAAAGAATGCCCCAGCCTGCAATATCCGTCCAATTTTCGCGTTGTATGGGCTTGCTCCGTTCGATGCCGAAGATCCCCGCCGACTGAACTAAGACGTCTCCCAGTTGAGCAGCTGCGGCAAGCTCGGGGTGGTGCGGAGCTGAATTCGGGTCGTTATGCCATTGAGCGGTTTCGACGATCTCGCGAGCAATATGATGATTCCAAAGGTAAAAAGCCCCCATCTTGGCATGATCCCAGCCTAGGAGTGAACGCTCCGAATCGCAGAATTCCGCCGCATCCTTGTAGGATCGCTCGTAAATTCGGCTGAACTCGTCGGGAAATGTTACGGCCATTATGATTTTCCCTAGGTTGTGAAGCAAGCCGGCCACGTAATCGCTCTCGTCCTTGCATTCAAAGTCTGCGATAACTAAAATCTCCCGCGTGAGTATAGCAGTGCCGATGCTGTGCTTCCAGAAATCAACCCAATCCAAGCTTTTTGCGGATTTTCCCAAGTCTACGATATCCTCAATGATCGGTGTAGCGATAATTAGCTCGCTAATCCGGTTTAATCCGAGAAAAAGCGCCGCCTCCTCGACACCTTTTACCTGTTGCTCATCCGGGTTCCCGAAGAAAATGGAATTAACCAAATCCAGAACTCTTGTCGTTAACGAGGGGTCCAAGCGAA